>JANPKC010000041.1:0-6731 GCA_031425855.1 Actinomycetes bacterium
TGACGAGCGCGACGAGCGTCGTGAAGCGCTTGTCGCCGGCCGCGACGCCGGCGATCGTCTTCGTGCCGGCGGCCTGCTCGGCGGGCGCGGCCTGGGTCGCCCCCGTCAGCAGGACGGCGCCGAGCACCGTGGCGAGGAGTACTGCGATTCGCTTCTGCACGTGCAACCTCCAGATCGTGATGAACTTGGACGAAAGTTGTACGTCAGCTAAAGCGAGCTGGATCAGCGCGAATGATCGGAAGCGGTCGCGCGCACGTATCTCTCCCCATGAGCGTCCTCGCCCTGCCTGCGATAGTTCGTCTGGTGCCCCTGCCCGATCACGTCGAGGACGCCGAGCTCGCCGGCCGGATCGCCGCCGGCGACACCGACGCGTTGCGCGCGCTCTACGACCGGTACTCCTCGGTCCTCTTCGGCATGGCCTACCGGCTGCTCGGCGACCGCCAGCTGGCGGAAGACTGTGTCCAGGAGGTCTTCGTCACCGTCTGGCGCAGCGCCGGGCGCTACGACCCGACGCGCGCGGCCGTGACGACCTGGCTCTTCACGATCGTCCGCAACAAGGCGGTCGACGCGCTGCGCCGGCGGACGCGGCGTCGCGCCGACCCGCTCCCCGAGCAGTGGTCGGGCGGCGAGTCGCCGGATGCCGCCGAGATCGCCGCGACCGCCGAGATGAGCGAGAGCGTCGCCGCCGCGCTCGCCGAGCTTCCCCCGCCGCAGCTCGAGGTGCTGTCGCTCGCCTACTTCGACGGCCTCTCGCACTCCGAGATCGCGGCGAGGCTCGACGTTCCGATCGGGACGGTCAAGGGCCGGATCCGGCTCGCCCTCGAGCGTCTCCGCACGCTCGCCCCCAAGTACGCCCTCGAAACGGAGACGGGACGATGACGGACGACGATCGCGACCTCCTCGCCGGCGAAGCGCTCGGCACCCTCTCGCGCGACGACGCGGCGCACGTCGCCGCGCTGGTCGCGAAGGACGGCGAGGCCGCTGCCGAGCTCGAGGCGCACCGCGTCACGGTCGCGGCGCTCGAGGCCGGAGTCGCCCGGGAGCGGCCCTCCGCCGACCTCTTCGACCGCGTCCTGGCCGAGATCGAGCCGGTTGCCGCCGTGCACAGGCGCCCGGCGTGGCGCTGGTCACCCCGGCTCGCCACGGCGGGCCTCGCCGCCGCAGCCGCCGTCGTGCTCGGCGTCGTCGTCCTCTCGGACGGACGCGGCGAGCCCGATGCCCGCGCAGCGGTCGCGGGCACGCTCGAGTTCGCCGGCGTCAGCGGCGAGGCCGCGCTGTACGGGAGCGAGCTCGTGCTCGAGCTCGAGAACGTGCCCGCCCCGCCGAGCGGGCACCACTACGAGGTCTGGGTGCTGCGGACGGAGGCGAACGGTGCGATGGAAGCGGTCGGCGCGTTCACCCCCGACGACGAGGATGCCCGCCTCGAGTTCCGGCTGCCGGGACCCGGCGACTACCGCGCGGTGGACGTCTCAGTCGAGCCCGACGGCGGGCCGGCCGAGCACTCGAATGTCAGCCTCGCCGGCGGGAAGTTCGACTCCTAGCCGCGTCGGGTCGACCGTGGGGACGGCGCCCGCGTCGGCAGCGCGCGGCAGCCAGACGACGAACGTCGCGCCCGCGCCAGGCTCGGAGAAGACCTCGACCGAGCCGCGATGTGCCTCGGCGATCTGGCGGACGATCGCGAGGCCGAGGCCGCTGCCGCCGCCCGGACGGGCCCGCGCGTCGTCGGCGCGCCAGAAGCGGTCGAAGATCCGTTCGCGGTGCTCGGACGCGATCCCCGGCCCGTCGTCCGCGACCGCGAGCCACGCCCAGCCGTCCAGCTCGCCGTGCGAGAGCCGGACGGCCGAGCCCTCGGGCGCGACGCGGACGGCGTTGTCGACCAGGTTCGCGAGCGCGCGCTTGAGCACGTCACGGTCGCCCTGGACGATCCGGCCGGGCAGGCCGGCGGCCTCGAGGGAGACGGCGCGCGCAGCCGCCGCCGCCGCGAACTCCTCCCGCGCGTCCTCGAGCAGCGCCGCGACCGGAACGGGCTCGCGTCCGGAGGCGGGCGCGTCGAGACGGGCGAGCGCGAGCAGGTCGTCGGTCAGCCGCGCCATCCGGTCGATCGCCCGCTCGATCACCGCCGCGGCCGTCGCGCGGCTCTCGTCGGTCGCCTGCGCGTCGGTGAGCGCGAGATCGAGGTTCGCCTTGACGATGGCGAGCGGCGTCCGCAGCTCGTGCGAGGCGTCGGCGACGAAGCGGCGCTGCGACGCGAAGGCGAGGTCGAGCCGGGCGAGCATCGAGTCGAACGTGTCGGCGAGCCGCTTGAGCTCGTCGTCGGGGCCGTCGAGCTCGATCCGGCGCGACAGCTCCCGCGCCTGGATCTCCCGGGCGACGCTCGTGATGTGCGCGATCGGCGCGAGCACCCGCCCCGCGATCACCCAGCCGACGGCGAGGCTGGCGACGAAGAGCGCACCGAGCGCGCCGAGCGAGAAGGTGCGGAGGTTCCGCAGCGTCCGCTCGTTCACCTGGTGCTCGAAAGCCTGAGCGTCGACGAGCGTGCGCTCCTCGGTCTGGCTGCCGTCGTTCACCGGCACCTGCTCGACGACGACGGTGCGCGAGACCGGCTCGTCGCGGAGGCTGAGCGAGAGCCCGAGGTAGAGGCTCGCGACGAGGACCGCCGCGACGACGAAGAGGACGCCCGAGTAGAGCAGCGTCAGCCGGACGCGGATCGAGCGGAGGAACGGCCTCATGCGTTCTCCCTCAGGCGGTAACCGGCTCCGTGGACGGTCTCGATCGGGTTGCCGGCGAGCTTGCGGCGCAGCGTCATCACGGTCACGCGCACCGTCCGCGTCAGTGGGTTCGCGTTCTCGTCCCAGACGTGGGTGAGCAGGTCGAACTCGGAGAGCGCCTCGCCGGGCCGGGTCATGAAGTAGCGGAGGAGGGCGAACTCCTTCGGCGTCAGCGCGAGCGGCTCGCCCGCCTGCGTCGCCTCGTGGCACACCGGGTCGAGCTCCAGCGAGCCGACGCGGAGCGGCGCTGGCCCGCCGTCTCCGTTCCGCCGCAGCAGCGCCCGCGCGCGCGCCGCGAGCTCGCCCAGCTCGAAGGGCTTGACGAGATAGTCGTCCGCCCCGTCGTCGAGCCCCGCGATCCTGTCGTCGACCCCGGCCCGGGCGGTCAGCATCAGGATCCGCGGCTGCGGCGCGCCGTCCGCACGCGGCTCCGCGCGGATCGCCCGGCACACCTCGCGGCCGCCGAGCTCGGGCAGGTTCAGGTCAAGGCAGATCAGGTCGTAGGGATAGACGCGCGCCTTCACGAGAGCCTCGTCGCCCGCATGCGCGACGTCGACCGCGTATCCCTCGCGCCGCAGCCCGGCCGCGACCGCGTCGGCCAGGTCCTTCTCGTCCTCGACCACGAGCACGCGCACGGTTCACCAATGGTACTCCGACGCTTTATCGGGGCTTTACCGCCCACGAGCCACACTTCACCCGTCCCCGAGGAAGGAGCAGGCCCGTGAGCAGCAGTGTCCCCGCGACGAGCGACGAGCAGCGCGAGCTGCTCGAGCAGGCCCTCTTCGAGATCAAGCGGGTGATCGCCGGGCAGGACGGGATGCTCGAGCGCGTGCTCGTCTGCCTGCTGGCGGGCGGCCACCTCCTGATCGAGGGCGTCCCCGGGCTGGCGAAGACTCTGACGATCAAGACGACCGCCCAGGTGCTCGGCGGCAGCTTCCAGCGGATCCAGTTCACCCCCGACCTCGTCCCCTCGGATCTCGTCGGGACGCGCGTCTTCCGCCCCAGCTCGGCGGACTTCGACACCGAGCTCGGGCCGGTCTTCTGCAACTTCCTGCTCGCGGACGAGATCAACCGCGCGCCGGCGAAGGTGCAGTCGGCGCTGCTCGAGGTGATGCAGGAGCGGCAGGTCACGATCGGCCACGAGACGCACGCCGTGCCGCAGCCGTTCCTCGTCATGGCGACGCAGAACCCGATCGAGTCCGAGGGCACCTATCCCCTGCCCGAGGCGCAGGTCGACCGCTTCATGCTCAAGATCCTCGTCGGCTACCCCGAGCACGACGAGGAGCTGACGGTCGTGCAGCGCTCGCTCGTGGCGCCGCCGGAGCTGCGGCGCGTGCTCGAGCTGGAGCTCCTGCGCGAGCTCCAGAGCGCGGCCGCGGCGGTCTACGTCGACCCGGGGATCATCAGCTACACCGTCCAGCTCGCGACCGCGACGCGCGAGCCTGGGAAGTACGGGCTCGCCGAGCTGGCCCCGTTCATCTCCTTCGGGGCGAGCCCGCGCGGCCCGATCAGCCTCGTCCAGTCGGCCCGCGCGCTCGCGTTCCTGCGCGGGCGCGACTACGTGGTCGCGCAGGACGTCGACTCGCTCGCGAAGGACGCGCTCCGGCACCGGCTCGTGCTCAGCTACCAGGCGCTCGCGGAGCAGGTCGACGCCGACCGGATCCTCGATGCGGTGCTCGAGCAGGTGACGGCGCCCGAGCTCGAGGTCGGCAGGAGGGAGACCGCCGCTTGACGATCGCTGCAGAGCCGTTCGGCAGCAAAGCACTTCCGCGCACGCCCGACCGGCCGGGCCCGGGTCCGCTGCCGGAGACGCTGCTCCGCGCGCTCGACTTGACGATCGGCCGCCGGATCGAGGGGATGCTCGCGGGCGACCACCGCTCCTCGGTGCTCGGCCAGGGCAGCGAGCTCGCGCAGGTGCGCCCGTACGTGCCCGGCGACGACGTCCGCCGGATCGAGTGGAACGTGACCGCGCGGACGGGAGAGACGCATGTCCGCGTCGACCTGGCCGAGCGCGTCCTCGTGACGTGGCTCGCCCTCGACGTCTCCGCGTCGATGTCGTTCGGGACCGCCGAGCGGCGTAAAGCGGACGTGGCGGAAGGCGTCGCCCTGGCGCTCGGCCACCTCGCCAGCCGCCGCGGCAACCGGCTGGGCCTCGTTGCGTTCGGGGACGAGCAGCCTCAGACGGTCCCGCCGCGGGCCGGCCGGGCCGGGATGCTAGGGCTGCTGCTCTCGCTCCGGCGCGAGCCGGTGCTGGAGGGCGGCGGCGCCACGTCGCTCGGCGCGGCGCTCGGGGTGGTCGCCAGGATGGCCCAGCAGCGCTCGCTCGTCGCCGTCGTCTCCGACTTCCGCGGCCCGCGCGACTGGCGAGGCCCACTGCTGCAGCTCGCCGGCGGCCACGACGTACTGGCTGTCGAGATCCGCGACCCGCGCGAGGAGACGCTGCCGAACGTCGGCGAGCTGCGGCTCGTCGACCCTGAGACCGGCCGGCAGCTTCGCGTCGACACCGCGAACGCGAAGCTGCGCGAGCGCTTCGCGGCCGCGGCGGCGGCGGAGCGGGCCGAGATCGCGACCGAGCTCTCGTCGCTCGGGGTCGGCCATGTCGTCCTCACGACCGAGGGCGACTGGCTGCGCCCGCTGGCGATGCACCTGCGCCGGCGAGGGGGCCGAAGCTGAGCTTCCAGTGGCCGCTGGCGCTGCTCGCGCTGCTCGCCGTCCCGCTCGCGATCGGCGGGTACGTCCTGCTCGAGCGCCGGCGGCGCCGCCAGGCCGCGGCGTTCGCGAGCCCCGCGCTCGTCCCGAACCTGATCGGCCGCTCGCCCGGCCGCCTGCGCCATCTCCCGCCCGCGCTCGCGTTGCTAGCCCTCGCAGCGCTCGCGACCGGGCTCGCGCGCCCCCACGCGACGATCTCGGTGCGGCAGGAGCAGGCGACGGTCGTGCTCGCGATCGACACCTCGCGCTCGATGGTCGCGACCGACGTGCCGCCGAGCCGGCTTGCGGTCGCCCAGCGCGCGGTGCGCCGCTTCCTCGACAAGCTGCCCGAGGGCTACCGAGTCGGCATGGTCTCGTTCGCGCAGAGCGCGCAGACCGTGCTGCCCGCGACCGCGAACCGCCAGGCGGCGCAGGCGGCGCTCCGGAACCTGCGCACCGGCGACGGCACCGCGCTCGGCGAGGGGATCGCCCGCGCCGTGCAGGTCGCGCAGCGCGTCCCGGCCGAGGCGGGCAAGAAGCCACCGGCCTCGATCCTCGTCCTCTCCGACGGCGCCCAGACCCAGGGCGTGCTCGAGCCGCAGGCGGCGGCACAGCGGGCGAGGAAGCTGAGGATCCCGGTCTACACGGTCGCGTTCGGAACCGAGCAGGGGGTGGTCGAGGTGGTCGACGACAACGGCTTCACGCAGCGGGTCACGGTCCCGCCCGACCCGCCGACGCTGCGGAAGGTCTCGCAGGCGACGGGCGGACGCTTCTACGCGGCGCCGGACGCGGCGCAGCTGAACGCGGTCTACGAGGAGCTGGGCTCGCGGATCGGCAGCGTCGAGAAGGAGCGCGAGATCCCCGCCGGCTTCGCCGCGGGAGGCGCCCTGCTGCTGCTCGCAGCCGGCGCCTTCTCCGCGTTTCTCTTCGGGAGGCTCCCATGAAGGGCCGGCTGCTGCTGCTCGCGGTGGCGACCGCCGTCGCGGGCTTCGCGCCTTCGACCGCGAGCGCGGGGACGGAGTGCGACGGCCTGATCGTCTGCATCCCGGTCAGGGGGCCCTGGGTGCAGGTCCCCGGCGGCGGGACGCCCACCTACTACCAGCTCTCGTGCCCAGGGCGGGGCCAGGTGATCGGCGGCCTCGACGCCGACCGCGCCGGCCAGCTCGAGCTCTCGTTCCTGGGCACGCTCGGCGGCCCCGTCGGCCCCGGCGTGACGACGAGCCGCTCGGCCGTCTTCGTCGCGCGGACGCCGCGGTCGCTGACGGGCTTCCGTCC
>JANPKC010000042.1:0-1547 GCA_031425855.1 Actinomycetes bacterium
AGCAGAACTCGACCACCTCGACCCCGCGCGCGACCTCGCCGTGCGCGTCGGAGAGCACCTTGCCGTGCTCGGCCGTGAGAATCCTGGCGACTTCCTCGCGGCGATCGTGGACGAGCTCGCGGACCCGGAAGAGCAGCTCGGCGCGCTTCGCGAGCGAGGTCGCGCGCCACGCCGGGAACGCCGCCTTCGCCGCGGCGACCGCGGCGCCGACCTCGCCGGTGGTCGCGAGATCGACCTCGCCCGTCTGACGGCCGAGCGCCGGGTCGAAGACCGGGCCCGTCCTGCCGGAAGCGCCCTCGACGGGCTTGCCGCCGATCCAGTGGCTGATCCGGGTGAGTCCTTCGCGCTGCTCGGTGGGCGGGGTCGCCAGCTCGGTCATCTCGGCCTCCAGTCGCTCGGGCGCAGCCTAGCGGTTACGCAGGCCCGACCAGGCCCAGCCGACGGGCTTCGGCGACCGCCTCCCCGCGCCCGTCGGAGCCCAGCTTGCGGTGGATCGCGGAGACGTGGCTGTCGATCGTGCGCGACGAGACGACGAGCCGCTCGGCGATCGTCGCGTTGCGAAGCCCCTCGGCCAGAAGCTGCAGGACCTCCACCTCCCGCTCGGTCAGGAGAGCCGCGTTCGCCGCCGTGGAGGCGCGCGGTCCGCGCGGCACGCCGCGGACGCCGCGCTCCCGCAGAGCGCGGGCGACGTTCGCGGCCGCCGGCTTGGCACCGAGACCCTGGAGGAGCTCCCAGGAGCTGCGCACGGCGCGATCGTCGCCGTCCGCGAGGACGAGCGCCGCCTCGTAGGGGCAGCCGAGCTCGAGCCACTGCTCGGCCGCGAGCTTCCACTCGCCTGCGAGCTCCGGGGCGTACGGCGACGCTGCACCGCCGGGAACCGGCTCGTTCGCCCCCGCCCGCCGTCTCCAGGCCGCGAGCTCGCCCACGAACCGTGGAACGCTCCGCTCGAGAGCGAGCTCGTACGCGTCTGCCGTCGCCTCCAGGATCGCCTCGTTCCTGCCATCGAGCCAAGCGATCTCGGCCCTCGCGGCGGCCACGGGCGCAATGCGTTCGAGCTCGCCTGTCCCGGCCGCGAGCGCGTCCGCCTCGTCGAGTGCCTCGCGCCACCCGGGATCACCGCGGCGCGCCCGGACGAGACCGAGGACCGTGCCGGCGATCGTCCGCGGCAAGGTCGAGATCCAGCGCTCCTGCAGGATGAGGCCGGCCGTCTCCGCCGCCGCGGTCCAGTGCCCCTGCTCAAGCTCGATCCGGGCCCGGTAAGCGAGGAGATACAGCCGCCACAGGATGAACCCGCGTTCGCCGACGAGCGCGAGGCCCTGGTCGATCGCATCGAGCGCCTCCGCGTACATCCGGGCGCGTGCGGCGCCCTTCGCGATCCCGGTGAGGATCCTCACCTCGACGTAGGGATTCCCGATCGCGCGCGCCCGCTCCAGCTCGCGGCCCAGCGTCTCGAACGCTCCGGGAATGCCGTGGAGCAGCTCGGCCCGAGCGATGTCGCCGACCTTCTCGACGCCGGGCAGCTCCGGGGCGACCGCCGGCAGTTTCAG
>JANPKC010000043.1:0-5643 GCA_031425855.1 Actinomycetes bacterium
CGACCGCCGATGCGCGCGTCGGCCGCTCGGCCCGCTGCGAGAGCACGACCTGGAACGCGTCCCCCGCACGGATGTGCCGGCGAATCCGCTCCACGCCCTCTTGGTACGTGGCCTGGTCGGGCGTCCGCCGCATGGGTGCGCCGTCCGGGCGGAGATTGTGTTCCTGTAACACAAAGTCTCCTTCGAGCCGCGCCGCGATCCCGTCCGGGTCGCCCGCCAGCACCTCCGCCGTGCCGCTGCCGTGGTCGAAGCGGATGAGCGTCTCCGCGACGACGAAGCGGCTCTCGGGGAGATCGGGCCCCTCGGCGGGGAGCGAAACGCTCGGCTCGAGCTTCGCGACGAAGTCGTAGGCGAGGTAGCCGACGACCGGCAGGTCGAGCGCTTCCGCCTCCTCGAACGAGACGAGCCGCGAGCCGGAGCCGATGAACGAGTGGCGGCCGAGACGGCCCTGCTCGACCGACTCGAGCAGGAAGCTCGCGGCGGCGCCTTCGCGCAGGCGGAGGTAGGCGCCGAGCGGCGTCAGCAGGTCGGTGGGGATCTGCACGGCCATAGACTGCCCGCACGATGGCCGTCCCGGAGCTCCTCGACCGACTTCTGCGTGCGCACGGGCCCTCCGGGCACGAGCAGCTCGCCTTCGACGTCGTGCGGGACGCGGTCGGCGGCGTTGCGGAGATCGAGAGTGACTCGGTCGGCAACCTCGTCGCCCGGAGGCGCGGCGACGGGCCGCTGCTGGCGCTCTTCGCGCACCTGGACGTGATCGGCGCGGCGGTCGCGCACGTCACCGACGACGCGCTCGTCGCGGTGCATCAGCTCGGCCACTGGCGGGCAAACGTCGCTTACGGCCAGCGGGTCGAGATCCGGACGAAGGACGGCGCCGTCCCCGGTGTGATCGCGCGCAAGGTGAAGGACAACGAGAAGGTCGAGTGGGGGCAGCTCTACGTCGACATCGGGGCCAAGGACGGTGAGGAGGCGCGCTCGCTCGTCGGTCCCGGCGACCCGATGGTGCTCGATGCGCCACCGGTCGAGCTCGCAAACGGGCGCGTCGCGTCGCGGACGCTGGACAACCGGGCCGGCGTCTACGTCGCGCTCGAGACCCTGCGCCGGGCCGAGGGCGCGAACGTCGCCGTCGTCGCCGCCGCGCAGGAGGAGCTCGGCGCCCAGGGCGCGATGGCCGCGGCGCACAGGCTGCGGCCGGACGTCGCGATCGCCATCGACGTCACCTACGCCACCGACGTCCCCGGCGACGACCCCGCGACGGGCGGCCATCAGGCGCTCGGCGGCGGCGCCGCGATCTTCCGCGGCCCGGCGGTCAACCCGCGGGTGTTCGCGCTGCTGGTCGAGACGGCGCGTGACGAGGGGATCGACCACACGATCGAGGCCGGTGCGAAGACCTACACCGACGCGGACGTGACCTTCGCCTCGCGCGAGGGGATCCCGACCGGGCTCGTCTCGATCCCGCTCCGGAACATGCACTCGCCGATCGAGATCGTCCAGCTGAGCGACCTCGAGGCGTGCATCCGGGTGCTGACCGCGCTCGCGTCGCGATTGCGGCCGGACGAGACCTACGCCCGGTAGATTCAGGCCATGTCCCGCGCAGTCATCGTCTCGGCCGTCCGCACGCCCTTCGGCAAGCTCGGCGGCGGCCTCGCCGACCGGCAGGCGACCGAGCTCGGCTCGATCGTGATCAGGGCGGCGATGGAGCGGATCGGCCTCGAGGCGAACGAGCCGGAGTACACGATCATGGGCCAGGTGCTCCAGGGCGGCGCCGGCCAGGCTCCCGCGCGCCAGGCCGCGATCGGCGCCGGGCTGCCGAAGGAGACGCCGGCCGACACGATCAACAAGGTCTGCGCGTCTTCGATCCGCGCCGTCCAGATCGCCGACGCGATGGTCCGCGCCGGCGACGCCGAGGTGATCGTCACCGGTGGCATGGAGTCGATGTCGAACGCGCCCTACATGCTCGGGCGCGCTCGCTTCGGATACCGGCTCGGCCACGGAGAGCTGATCGACTCGATGATCCACGACGGCCTCACGGACGCCTACGACCAGCTGCACATGGTCCAGCACAACTCGCTCGTCTCGCGTGAGCTCGGGATCGGGCGCGACGAGCAGGACGCCTGGGCGCTTCGCTCGCAGCAACGAGCGGCCGCCGCGCAGGACGAGGGCCGCTTCGCGGACGAGATCGTCGCGGTCGGCGACGTCGCCGCCGACGAGGCCGTTCGCCGCGACACGACCGCGGAGTCGCTGGCGAGGCTGAAGCCGGTCTTCGACCCCGAGGGGACGACGACCGCAGGCAACGCGCCGGGCGTGAACGACGGCGCCTCGTGCGTGATCGTCACCTCGGAGGAGTTCGCGAAGCGCCGCGGCCTCGAGGTCCTGGCGACGATCGTCGCGCAGGGCTGGGTCGCGGACGAGTTCGCCTACCTCGTGCGCACGCCCGCGAACGCGGCCGCGAAGGCGTTCGAGAAGGCGGGGAAGACGATCGCCGACGTCAAGCGGGTCGAGATCAACGAGGCCTTCTCCTCGGTCGCGCTCAACTCGACCCGGCTGCTCGGCGCCGACGAGGAGATCGTGAACGTGAACGGCGGCGCGGTCGCGCTCGGCCACCCGATTGGCGCGTCGGGCGGTCGGATCGTGGGGACGATGGTGCACGAGCTGCGCCGGAACGGCGGTGGCCTCGGCCTGGCCGCGATCTGCTCCGGCGGCGGCCAGGGCGACGCACTCCTGGTCGAGGTCTGATCAGGCTGATCCTGATCGGCGCCGTCGCGCTCGCGCTGGCGGGCGACGCGCTCGCCTGCAGCTGCGTCCCGGTCGATCTCGAGCGCGACCTGCCGGCTGCCGACGGCGCGATCATCGGCACCGTCCTCGAACGCCGCGTCGCGGGCGGCACTGCGACGTACCTCTTCCGCGTCGAGCAGGTCTACAAGGGCGACATCGACAACCGCGTCGAGATCGTCACCCCGACCGACGGGGCCTCGTGCGGGCTCGAGGTCGGCGTCGGCGAGCGGGTCGGGCTGCTGCTGACCCGCGACGGCGGCGAGTGGCGCTCCGGCCTCTGCACCCAGGTCGACCCGGCCGACTTCCTCGCGTTGACGAACGTCGAGGACAACACGCTGCCGCCGTTCAACGTGGGCGGGATCGTCGTCGGCTTCCTCATCCTCGGCGCCGGGCTCTTCTTCCTGCTGCGGAAGCGGCGCAGCTACAACCGCTTGCGGTAGCGGAGCTCAGTCACGGCCGCGCCCTGGAACTCGTCGACCTTGCTCCCGTCCCGCGTCCAGCCGGCGGCCTCGTAGAAGCGGATCGCGCGCTCGTTGCCCTCCAGTACGTAGAGAACCGCTGACCGGAAGCCCGATGCGTGCATCGACTCCTCCGCCCGTCCGAGCAGCGCGCGCCCGATCCCGCTGCCCCAGCGGGAGGGATGCAGGTAGATCGTGTACAGCTCGCCCTCGTTCGTCGCTTCGCGGCACGGACCGACGCCGGCGAAGCCGACGACCTCGCCGGCGTCCTCGACCACGAACGTCGCGCTCCTGGGCTGCGGGACGGTGCGGAGCCACCCGCGCCACCGCTCCTGGTTGCTCGCGACGTCGAAGCTCGCGACCGCCTCGTCGGGCAGCAGGCCCGTGTAAGCGGCGCGCCAGGTCTCGACCTGGATCCGGCCGATCGCGTCTGCGTCGCCTGCGCCCGCCAGCCGCACCGTCACCACGCGACGAGCCTACGGCGCCAGGACGGTGGTCGGCTTCGCCGTCCGGACGCGACCGGCGACGCGGCCGCCCTCGACGTCGACGACAGAGAACTGCGTGCTGTTGCCGCTGCCGACGTACGCGTAGCCGCCGGCGACCTGGACGTAGCCCGTGTCCGTTCCAGCAAGCAGCTCGAAGCGAGGCGTCCCGTCGAGCCGGAAGCCGCGCAGCGGCCCCGAGCCGTGGACGAGCAGCGTCGAGCCCGCCCGCGTGAGCGAGGTCGCGTTCGCGTCGAGCATGCGGGTCGCGCCCGTGTCGACCTGGGCGAGCCGCACGCCGAGCGCGGCGCGCTTCTGCGAGCCGGCCGACCAGCCCGTGTACGCGACCGTGCTTCCCTGGAGCCAGACCGCGCGCCGGCCCCAGCCCTCGATCACCTTCAGCGCCCTTGCCGTCGTTCTCGTGTCCAGCCGCTGCTCGCGGATCGCGAGCGTCTCGAGATCGACGGCGACGAGGCTCTCGAGGCCGAGCACGACCGCGCGCGACCCTTCCGCGGCGAGGCCGGGAGACGCGTACCGCGTCACGTCGTCCGCCGACGCGGCCGGCGCGACGCCGCCGGCGATACCCGGGATCGCAACCGTCCGCACCGGCCCGTCGGCACGGATGATCGCGAGCTGCACCGGTCCGATCCGGTCCGACGGTGCGAGCAGGGCCACGATCCGGCTGCCGGCGCGAACCGCGCCCAGCGCGGTCCCGGGCAGCTCCTCGCGCCGGAGCACTCTCCTGGTCGCAGGGTCGACGGTGACCGCCTGGGGCCTCACGCCGCCGAGCAGGACGACGAGCCGTCGCGGGGAAGCCCAGGCGCCGTCGAGGACGGAGCCGCCGCCGAGCCAGAGCACGCGTCCCTGTTGACGCAGCCCGGGGAGACGGACGAAGCGCAGCCGGCCCTTTTCGCCGCCCCCGATCGCCGCGACCGACCCGTCCGGCGAGGTGGCGACCACGTTCGCCGGAGCGCCCCCGACGTTCAGCACAGCCGGCCCCACCGGGCGCAACGTCGTCGGCGAGACCCAGCGCAGCTTGCCGCCGCCCGCCTCCCATTCCACCGCGAGCACGCGGGCGGGCTGCGCCCCGGTCGCCGTGCCGGCGAGCGTGGCTGCGAGCAGCAGTCCGGTGAGCAGTCGCCTCATGCGCGATCGTCCCTGGCTAGGCTCACTCCAGTATGGACTTCGAACACGTCCTTGTCGCGGGCGCCGGGCAGATGGGCGCCGGGATCGCCCAGGTGGTCGCCGGCTCCGGCCGCCGCGTCTCCCTGTACGACGCCGCGCCGGGCGCGACCGAGCGCGGCCTCGCTTCCATGAAGAAGAGCCTCACGAGGCTCGCGGAGAAGGGCGGCGCCGACCCGGACGAGGTGCTGGCGCGTGTCAGCGCCGTCGACGACCTCGTCGCCGCCGACCTCCTGATCGAGGCGGTGATCGAGGACGCGGCCGTCAAGGAGGATCTGTTCCGCCGCGCGGACGCGCTCCTGCCCGCCGGCGCCGTGCTCGCCTCGAACAACTCCTCGATCCCGATCACCTCGCTCGCCGCGGTGACGAGTAGGCCCGAGCGCGTGATCGGGATGCACTTCTTCAACCCGGTGCCGGTGCTGAAGCTCGTCGAGGTGATCCGCGCCGTCCAGACCTCCGACGAGACGGCAGCGGCGATCACGGCGCTCGCCGAGGACCTCGGCAAGGTGCCCGCGCAGGCGAACGACTTCCCCGGCTTCGTCTCCAACCGGATCCTGATGCCGTTCATCAACGAGGCCGCCTACGCATTGATGGAGGGCGTCGCCGAGCCGGAGGCGATCGACACGATCGCGAAGCTCGGCTTCGCCCACCCGATGGGGCCGCTCGCGCTCGCCGACCTGATCGGGCTGGACACGTGCGTCGCGATCATGGAGGTGCTGCACGACGGGCTCGGCAACCCGAAGTAC
>JANPKC010000044.1:0-1700 GCA_031425855.1 Actinomycetes bacterium
CGGCGCCCGCGGCCTCCGCTCGATCATCGAGAACGCGCTTCTCGACGTGATGTTCGAGCTGCCGTCGCGCAAGGACGTCTCCAAGTGCGTGATCACGAAGGAGACGATCTCGAAGGGCCTGAAGCCGACGCTCGTCACGAGCGCCGACGGCATCGACGAGCCGGACGCGCTCGCCGAAGAGTCCGCCTAGCTCTCGCCGCGCCAGTCGACCGCGACGACGTCGACCGGCTCGGCGATCCCCTTCAGCCGCTCGCTTCGCGGCTCGCCCGTGCGCAGCTCCGTGAGCGTCTCGACGGTCTCCCGGCTCGCGAGGATCTCCTCTCCGCCGGCGAGTGCGCCGATCCGCGCGGCCACGTGGACGCCCTTGCCGCGGTAGTTGTCGCCGAGGCTCGTCGCCTCGGCGGTGTGGATGCCGATCCGGATCTCGAACGGCAGGTCGCCCGCGATCCCGCGCTGGATCGCCGCTGCCGCGGCCACCGCGCGCTCGGCGCTCGGGAAGGCGAGGAAGAAGCCGTCGCCGGTGTGGTCGACGACTCTGCCGCCCTCGGCCTCGACGACCCGGCGCACCAGCGTGTCGTGCTGGCGCAGGAGCTTCTGCCAGTTGGCGTCGCCGTGGTGCTCGAGATGCCGCGTCGAGTCGACGATGTCGGTGAACGCGAAGGTCATCGTCACGCGCGTGCCGGCGTCTCGGCCGAGCAGCGCGTCGACCTTCGCCGCGTCGATGCGCGCCCCGAGCTGGTCGAACACGGAGCCCGCCTGCGCCAGCTCGTGCATCGCGCCTTCCGCGTCGCCGGTGGCGGCGTAGGCGCGGGCCAGCAGGACGCGCGTGCGCCCGGCCTCGTAGCGGGCGTTCGTGTCCTGCCAGAGCCGGAGCGCGCGGCGTAGCGGACGCACCGCGCCGTGCGGGTCGTCGCGTGCCAGCGCGACCGATCCCGCCGCGGCCGCCGCGGCCGCATGGAGCGCAGGCGAGTCGTAGCGCTCTGCGGTCTCCGCGAGCTCGCCGGCCGCCGTGGTGGCGTCGTCGACCGCGTCGGCTGCGGTCGCGATCTCGACGAAAGCGGGGAGGAGCCGAGCGCGAGTCAACGCCGGCAGGTCGTCGGCGAGCGCCCGCCGGATCGAGGCGAGCGCGGCCGCGGGCTTCTCGCGCGCCAGGAGCAGCAGGGAGCGGCCGGGCTCCGGGTCGTGGCCGAGCCCGTCCGCCTGGTCGAACGCCTCCTCGGCCTTGGCCAGGTCTCCCAGCCGCAGCCGTACTTCGCCGACCTCCGCATAGCCGGCGGCGGCGATGCGAGGCGCCCACGCGGCGAGGAGCTGTGTCGCCTCGGAGGCTGCCTTCTCGGCGTCCTCGAGCTTGCCCTCGAACCGCATCACCTCCGCCCGGTTGATCCGGCAGACGCCCGGGAAGGCCGAGATCGCGTGCTCGTCGCAGAAGAGCTGCGCGCGCTCGGTCCACTGCGACGCCTCGTCGAACGCGGCCACCTCACGGCACGTGCCGATCGCGTTGCAGTAGAGGACGACGGTGTCGTACGGGCGGAGAGACCCGCCGTAGGCGGCGGCGTTCGCCTCGTTCAGGAGCAGGCGGCCCTCGTCGATCTCGCCGAGATAGATGAGCGAGACGGCGCGGCGCTGCCTGCCGCGCAGCTCGAGCCCCATGTCGCCGTGCTCGTGCCAGGCCTGTTCCTCGCCCTTGCCATGCGCGCGTG
>JANPKC010000045.1:0-2635 GCA_031425855.1 Actinomycetes bacterium
GCCGCGGAGGAGCCGCGGCCGCCGGGGGGTCTCGACGATCCCGCGGCGCGTGCGCGCGTCCTCTGGGAGCATTCGCGCTCGCTCGTCGGACGTGGTGAGCGCACCCGCGCCGCCGCCTACGCCCGCGACGCGCTGGCGCTGCTCGACTACGCGGACGACCTGAGACGCAGCGCGTAGCATCGGACGATGGAGCACCGTGCGCTCGGCCGCAGCGGCGTCGACGTGTCGCGCGTCGTCCTCGGCTGCGGCAACTTCGGCGGCATCGGCTCGTCCCCGGCCTTCTTCGGGCGAGGTGAGACGGAGGGCGAAGCGCACGCTCTGCTGGACGCCGCCTGGGAGGCGGGCATCACGACGTACGACACGGCCGACGCGTACGGGGGCGGCCGCAGCGAGTCGTACCTCGGCAGCTGGCTCCGCTCGAAGGGCTCCGGCGTCCGCGAGCGGATCGTCCTGACGACGAAGACGTTCAACCCGATGACCGAGGGCGCCGACTCCGGCCTCGCCGCGGCGCGGATCAGGCGCCAGCTCGGGACGAGCCTCGAGCGCCTCGGCGTCGACGCGATCGACCTCTATCTCCCGCACGCGATGGATCCCGCGACGCCGGTCGAGGAGACGATCGCGGCGTTCGAGCAGCTCGTCGCCGAGGGGACGATCCGCGCCTACGGTGGCAGCAACGTCGACGCGGCCTGGCTGGAGGAGGCACTCCGTCACGGCCGTCCGGCCTGGGTGCAGAACGCCTACTCGCTGCTGCAGCGCGAGGACGAGGCCGGGGTGCTGCCGATCGTCGCCCGCGAGGGCCTCGCCTACACGCCGTTCAGCCCGCTCGCCGGCGGCTGGCTGACCGGGAAGTACCGGCGCGGCGAGGAGCCGCCCGCGGGGTCGCGGATGACACTCCGGCCCGAGCCGTACCTCCACCTGCGGGAGGAGCGCGTATACGACGCGCTCGAGGCGTTCGAGGCCCGAGCGCGCGAGCGCGGGACGACGCCGGCCGCGCTTGCGATCGCCTGGCTGCTCGGCCACCCGCACGTCACCGCGGTCGTCGTCGGCCCGCGCCGGCCCGAGCAGCTTCGTCCCGCGCTCGACGCGCTCGAGCTCGACCTCTCCCCGCCCGAGCACGAGCAGATCACGGCCCTCTTCGCATGATCGTCCTGAACGAGCACGAGGTACGCGCCCTGCTGACGATGGCCGAGTGCATCGAGGCGATGGACGGAGTGCTGCGCGCGCTCGCGCGCGGGGAGCTGCACCAGCCGCTCCGGCCCGTGACCCGGCCGGACGGCTCCGAGATGCTGATGGGCCTGATGCCCGCCTACCGCGGCGGCGAGCGGCCGGCGTGGTCGCTGAAAGAGATCGTGATCGCGCCCGGGAACCCTGCCCGTGGCCTCGACGCCCACCAGGGCGCCGTCCTGCTCCACGACGGCGAGACAGGAGAGCTGCGCGCCCTCCTGAATGCGTCAGCGATCACCGAGATCCGCACCGCCGCCGTCTCGGCGGTCGCGACCCGGGCGCTCGCGCGGCCGGACACGCGCGTGGTCGCGATCCTCGGCGCCGGCGTCCAGGCCCGCTCGCACGACGCGGCGATGCGCTCCGTCCTCCCGGAGGCCGAGATCCGCACCTGGGCGAGGCGCGACGGCGGCACGCCCGAGGAGGTGCTTCGGGACGCCGACGTCGTCTGCACCTGCACGAGCGCCCGCGAGCCGATCCTGCGCCACAACTGGCTCGCGCCGGGGACGCATGTGAACGCGGTCGGCTCGAGCGTCCCGAGCGCACGCGAGCTCGACGGTGAGACCGTCGCCGCCGCCACTCTCGTCGTCGACCGGCGCGAGTCGGCGCTGCACGAGGCCGGCGACCTGCTCCTGGCCGGCTTCGGGGCAGAGCGGATCGCGGCGGAGCTCGGCGAGGTGCTCGTCGGCGAGCACCCGGGGCGCACGGGCGCCGAGGAGCTGACGGTCTTCAAGTCGCTCGGGCTCGGTGTCGAGGACCTCGCCGCCGCGGAGCTCGTCGTCAGGAAGGCGCGGGAGCAGGGCGTCGGCACCGAGGTCTCCTTCTGATCGCCCTCGCGGAGATCGAGCAGGCCCGCGAGATGATCGCCGGCGCTGCGATCCGCACGCCGCTCGTCCGGCTCGAGGTCGACGCGCCGGCCGAGATCTGGCTCAAGCTCGAGAACCTGCAGCCGATCGGCTCGTTCAAGATCCGCGGCGCCGTCAACGCGATCCGCAGCGCTCCGGCGGCGGAGACGGCGAAGGGCGTCGTCACGGTCAGCGCCGGCAACATGGCGCAGGGCGTCGCCTGGGCCGCACGCGAGCTCGGCGTTCCCGCGACGATCGTCGCACCCGAGCGGGCCCCGCAGACCAAGCTCGACGCGGTCGAGCGGCTCGGCGGGCGGGTCGTGAAGGTGCCGTACGAGCGCTGGTGGGAGATCATGGTGGCGGGCCGCTACGACGGCGCCGACGGCCTCTTCGTCCATCCCGTCCAGGACGAGCGGGTGATGGCCGGCAACGGCACGATCGGACTCGAGCTCGCCGAGGAGATCCCCGACGCCGACGCGGTGGTCGTCCCCTGGGGCGGCGGCGGGCTATTCTCCGGGATCGCGTGCGCGCTGGCCTCGCTCCGGCCCGGGACGCGCCTATACGCCGTC
>JANPKC010000046.1:0-1767 GCA_031425855.1 Actinomycetes bacterium
TGGCGATGCTTGAGCCGGCGGGCGACGACGAAGGACGTATCGAGGATGGGCACAGCGAGGACGAGCAGCGGCAGGAAGAGGACGACCGTCGACGCCGTCTTCAGGAGCCCCTGCACCGACACGGCCGCGAGCAGGAAGCCGAGGCCGAGCGCTCCCGAGTCGCCCATGAAGATCCGGGCGGGGAAGAAATTGTGCCGGAGGAAGCCGACGCAGGCGCCCGCGACGATCGCCGAGAGGATCGCCGGGTCGGGCTTGCCGAGCGAGAGCGAGAGGATCGCGTACGTCACGGCCGCGATCCCGCAGACGCCGGCGGCGAGCCCGTCCATCCCGTCGAGGAAGTTGACCATGTTCATCACGGCCACGATCCAGAGCATCGTCAGCGGGATCCCGACCCCGGCCGGCAGGTCGACCGGGCCGAGGAACGGGAATGTGAAGTGGTCGATCCAGACGTCGAAGAAGGGCGGGATCGAGGCCGCGACGATCTGCCCTGCCAGCTTGCGGCCCGGCTTCAGCACGCGGAAGTCGTCGATCGCGCCGACGACCGTCGCCACCGCCGCTCCCAGCAGCACGCCGCGCGTCTCGCGGCCGAGCTCGAGGAACGCGAGCGCGGGCACGAAGATCCCGAAGAAGATCGCCAGCCCGCCGAGGCGCGGGATCGGGTTGACGTTCAGCCGCCTGCCCTCGGGTCGGTCGACGACGCCGAGGAGCCGGGCCATCCCGCCGACCGCGGGCGTCAGCAGGATCACGATCACGAACGCGGCGATCGCGCCGTAGATGACCTCGGGAGTGTCCCGAAGCGCGTCCATCTCGGGCCTACTTCGTCCCGTAGAGCCGGTCGCCTGCGTCGCCGAGGCCCGGCACGATGTACCCCTTGTCGTTCAGCTCCCGGTCGATCGCGGCGCAGACGATGTGCACGTCCGGGTGGTCCTCGTGGACGCGCGCGATCCCGACGGGAGCGGCGACGAGACAGACGAGGGTGACCGAGCGCGCGCCCGCTCCCTTGACGGCCGCGACGGCGGCGGCGCTCGAGTTGCCGGTCGCGAGCATCGGGTCGAGGATGATCGCGTCGCGCTCCGACAGGTCGTCGGGGAGCTTCACGTAGTACTCGACGGGCTGCAGCGTCTCCTCGTCGCGGTAGAGGCCGATGAAGCCGACGCGTGCGCTCGAGATCAGCGAGAGCACGCCCTCCAGCATCCCGAGCCCGGCGCGCAAGACCGGGTTGACCGCCACCTTCTTCCCCGAGATCCGCTGCGCCTGCATCGTCTCGAGCGGTGTCTCGATCTCGACCGGCTCGGTCGGGAGGTCCTTCGTCGCCTCGTAGGTGAGCAGGAGCGTCAGCTCGTTCACGAGCTTGCGGAAGTGGACGGTCGGCGTCTCCTTGTCCCGCAGGTAGGAGAGCTTGTGCTGGACGAGCGGGTGGGTGACCTCGGTGACCCGACGATCGCTCATGCGTAGGAGGTGTAGCCGCGAAAGCCCGGGTACAACGGCCGCTTGGCGCACAGCGCCTCGGCCCGGTCGCAGAGCTCGCCGAGGTCGCCGTCGCCGAGGGAGCCGGCGATGATCTTCCCGACCTCGCGGAAGTCCTCCTCGTCGAAGCCGCGCATCGTCGCCGCGGGCGTCCCGATCCGCACGCCGGACGCGACCGTCGGCGGCCGCTCGTCGAACGGGACGGTATTCCGGTTCACGGTCAGCTTCACCTCGTGCAGCCGCTCCTCGGCGTCCTTTCCCGTCCAGTCCGAGCGGCGCAGGTCGAGCTGGAGCAGGTGC
>JANPKC010000047.1:0-13761 GCA_031425855.1 Actinomycetes bacterium
CAGCGAGCAGCTCCTCCGCCTTCTCGACGGTCAGCTCGTCGGGCGCCATGTCCTCGGGAACGCTCGCCCGCTCCTCGCCGCGCTCGACATAGGGGCCGTAGCGGCCGACGCGGAGGACGATCCCGCTGTCGCCGAGCGGCAGCGAGTTGACCGCCCGCGCGTCGATCTCGGACAGGTCGGAGACGAGCGCGTGCAGGCCCTCCTCACCGGCGCCGTCGCCGCCGAAGTAGAAGTGGCGCAGCCAGTCGACGCGCTCCTGCTCGCCGGCGGCGATCCGGTCGAGATCGTCCTCCATCTGGGCCGTGAACGAGTAGTCGACGAGCCGGCCGAAGTGCTGCTCGAGCAGGCCGGTGACGGCAAAGGCGAGGAAGGACGGCACGAGCGCGGTTCCCCGCTTGAAGACGTAGCCGCGATCGAGGATCGTGCCGATGATCGACGCGTAGGTCGAAGGCCGGCCGATCCCCCGCTCCTCCAGCGCCTGGACGAGGCTCGCCTCCGTGAACCGGGCCGGCGGCGTCGTCGCATGACCCTCCGGCTCGAGCCCTGCGGCCTCCAGCTCGTCGCCCGGCTTCAGGTGCGGGAGCGGGCGCTCCTCCTCCTTCTCCGTCTCGTCGTCGCGGCTCTCCTCGTACGCGGCGAGGAAACCGCGGAATGTGATCACGGTGCCGGAGGCGGCGAACTCGGCGTCGCGCCCCGTCGGCGTCGTCGCGCCGAGCCGGAGCGAGACGGTCAGCCCGCGCGCGTCGGCCATCTGCGAGGCGAGCGTCCGCTTCCAGATCAGGTCGTAGAGGGCGAGCTCGTCGCGGTTCAGCTCGCGCTCGAGCTCCTTCGGCGTCCGGAACGAGTCGCCGGCGGGACGGATCGCCTCGTGGGCCTCCTGGGCGTTCTTCACCTTGCGCGCGTACCGGCGCGGCTGCTCGGGGATCGAGTCGGCGCCGTAGAGCTCGACGGCCTGCTTGCGCGCGGCCGCGAGCGCCGACTCCGACAGCGTCGTCGAGTCGGTGCGCATGTAGGTGATGTAGCCGTTCTCGTACAGCCGCTGGGCGACGCGCATGGTCGTCTGCGCGGCGTAGCGAAGCTTGCGGCTCGCCTCCTGCTGCAGGGTCGAGGTCATGAACGGCGCGGCCGGGCGGCGGGTGTACGGCTTCTCGTCGGCGGAGCGGACGGCGAACGTCAGGCCCTCGAGCTCGGTGGCGAGTCCGCGCGCCTCCGCCTCGTCGAGGCGGGCGAGATCGTCCGATTTCAGCTCGCCCTGCTGGGTGAAGTCGCGCCCCTGTGCAACTCGCTTCCCGTCGACGGCGGCGAGGCGCGCCTCGAACGAGCCAGGATCGAAGGTGCCGTTGATGTCCCAGTAGCCGGCGCTGACGAAAGCGCGGCGCTCCCGCTCGCGCTCGACCACGAGCCGCACGGCGACCGACTGGACGCGTCCGGCGGAGAGGCCCTGCATCACCTTCTTCCAGAGGACGGGCGAGACCTCGTAGCCGTAGAGCCGGTCGAGGATGCGGCGGGTCTCCTGCGCGTCGACGAGGCGCTGGTCGACCTCGCGCGTCTCGCCGAGCGCGCGCTGGATCGCTTCGCGCGTGATCTCGTGGAAGACCATCCGGCGCACGGGCACCTTCGGCTTCAGCTCCTGGAGCAGGTGCCAGGCGATCGCCTCGCCCTCGCGGTCCTCGTCCGTCGCGAGCAAGAGCTCGTCGGCGTCCTTGAGCTTCTTCTTCAGCTCGTTGACCTTGGCCTTCTTGTCCGCGTCGACGATGTAGTACGGCTCGAAGTCCTCCTCGATCGCGACGCCCATCGTGCCGTACTTCGCGCGCTGCTCCTTGGGCACGTCGCTCGCGCGGTTCGGGAGGTCGCGGATGTGGCCGATGCTCGACTCGACGTCGTAACCGGTGCCCAGATAGCCCGCGATGGTCTTCGCCTTCGCGGGGCTCTCGACGATCACCAGCTTCTTCGACATGGCGCGGGACACGTTAGCTGTGCGTTGGGATACTCCTCGTATGGCGCCCCGGCCCAGCCCGATGTACGTCGCGATCGCATCGCTGAGCTGGCCGCTGCTCTACGGGCTCTTCCGCCTCCGGGCTCACGGCCGCGAGCACCTTCCCGACGGCGGCTACGTCCTCGCGGCCAACCACAACTCGAACTTCGACCCGTGGCCGCTCGGGCTGCCGCTCTTCCCGCGCCGCTATCTCCGCTTCATGGGCAAGTCGGAGCTCTTCTGGACACCCTTCAAGCAGTTCGCGACCGCGGCCGGGGCGTTCCCGGTCCGCCGCGGCGAGCGCGACACCGTGGCGCTCGAGACAGCGGCGAAGCTCTGCCGCGAGGGACACATCGTCGTCATGTTCCCGGAGGGCACGCGCCGGAAGAAGGGGATGCGCAAGCGCTATGAGCCGAAGGCGCACACCGGGGCCGCTCGGATCGCGCTCGAGGCGGGCGTGCCGCTCGTCCCGGCGGGGATCGCCGGCACCGACCGGCTCGGCCGGCTGGCCCGGCTGCGCGTCGCCTACGGCCCGCCGATCCCGCTGGACGACCTGACGGGCCGCGAGGACGCGGCGCAGGTGGCGACCGAGCGGTTGATGGCGGCGATCGGCGAGCTCGAACGCTCGGCGTGAGCTTGTGTTGAGACAACACAAGCCTCTCCTGATCGTCGACGGCGATTCGTTCGCGCACCGCTACTACCACGCGCTGCCGAAGTCGATCCGGCGGGCCGACGGCGGCGGCGGGAACCTGCTCGACGGCGTCGGCGGGTTGCTGATCCGGCTCTGGGAGGAGGAGTCGCCGCGTGCGGTGCTCGTTGCCTGGGACACGCTCACCGTCCCCACCTACCGGCACACGGCCCTGCCCGCCTATCAATCCGGGCGCGAGTTCGACCGCGAGCTCCTCGACCAGCTCGACCTGGCGCCGCAGCTCGTCGAGGCGATGGGCTTCGCCCCCGTGAAAGCGGACGGCTACGAGGCCGACGACTTCCTCGCCGCCGGGGTGGCCTTCGAGGAAGCCCGAGGCGGCAGTGCGCTCGTGGCGAGCGGCGACCGCGACACCTTCCAGCTCGTCAGCGAGCGCACGAGCGTGCTGCAGCCGCAGAAGGGCGGTGGGCCGCTCGCGCGGATCGGGCCGGCCGAGGTGCGCGAGCGCTACGGCGTCGAGCCGGAGCAGGTTCCGGACTTCATCGCGCTCCGCGGCGACCCGTCGGACCGGATCCCAGGCGCGCGCGGCGTCGGCGCGAAGACGGCGGCCCTCCTGCTCGCCCAGTACGGGAGCCTGGAGGCGGCGCTCGAGGAAGGCCGCTTCCCAGCGGAGGCGGACGCGCTTCGCCTCTACCGGCACGTCGCGACGATGGACTCCGGGGCGCCGCTGCCGCCGCTCGACGACCAGCGGCCCACCTGGGCGCGGGCTGCCGCACTGGTCGGCGAATGGGGTCTCGGGCGGCTCGCCGGCCGGCTGGAGGCGCTGTCGACCTCCTGACGAATCCGGCGCTCGCGCACCTGCATCCGACGGGCGACCATCCCGAGCGGCCCGACCGCCTGCTCGCTCTCGACGGGGAGACGGTCGCGCGGGCGGCGACGGTCGAGCAGCTCGCCCGCGTGCACGAGGTCGCGTACCTCGAGGTCCTGCAGGCGGTCGACCGGCCCGTCCAGCTCGACGCGGACACCGTCTGCTCGAAGACGTCGTGGCAGGCCGCGACGCTCGCGGCGGGGATCACGCTCGAGGCGGTCGATCGCGGCGGGTTCGCGCTCGTCCGGCCGCCCGGGCACCACGCCCTGGCGGCGCGGGCGATGGGCTTCTGCCTGCTGAACAACGTCGCCGTCGCGGCACGCTACGCGCAGGCCGAGCTCGGACTCGAGCGAGTCGCGATCGTCGACTTCGACGTCCATCACGGCAACGGCACCGAGGAGCTCTTCCGCGGCGACGACACCGTGCTCTTCGTCTCGCTGCACCAGTGGCCGTTCTGGCCGGGGACCGGCGGCCCGGACACCAGCGACGAGACGACGGTCAACGTCCCGCTGCCGGCCGGATCGGGCGACGACGTCTACCGCTCGGCCTTCGAGACGGTCGTCGAGCCGGCCGTGCGCGCGTTCGAGCCGGAGCTCCTGCTGGTCTCCGCCGGCTTCGACGCGCACTGCGACGATCCGCTGGCACAGATGGAGGTGTCGGAGAACGGCTTCCGCGAGCAGGCGGAGCGCTGCGCGTCGCTCGGCCCTCGCGTCGCCGCGGTGCTCGAAGGCGGCTACAACCTCGAGACGCTGCCGGGGCTCGTCACCGCCGCCCACAGGGGCTTCGCCATCGGCTGAGAACGCGAACGGCCGGCTCTCGCCGACCGTTCTGCCACTTGCCGCCGCAGCGTTCCTGGAAGGAAAACGCCTGCTCAGAGCATCGTCGACGGGAGCGCGTCGCTCATCGCCCAGCCTGCGGGAACCGCATCCCCCGCGGTGAGGGAGTCAGCGGCGCGCGAGGGCGAGCTGCTCGAGCGCATCGCGGCGCGACGAGACGCCGAGCTTGCGGAGCATGCTCTTCACGTGCGAGCGGACGGTGTGCTCGGAGATGAAGAGGCGCTTCGCGATGTCGTCGGTCGAGAGGTGCTCGTCGAGCAGGAGCAGCACCTCCACCTCGCGGGCCGAGAGCGTGCCGGCGATCCCGTCGGGAACGCCGCCGCCGATCCGTCCGCCGCTGCGCAGCTGGTCGAGCAGGCGGCGGGCGACCTCGCCGGAGAGAGCGGCCTCGCCGTTGGCGACGCCACGCTGGAAGGCGACGATGCGCTCCGGCGGCTCGCTCTTGAGCAGGTAGCCGGCAGCGCCGGCGCGGATCGCGCCGAGCAGGTTCTCCTCGGTGCCGGACGCGGTCAGGACGACGACCTCGCAGCCGGGCGCGACCGCGCGCAGGCGGGGCAGAGCGGCAAGCCCGTCGAGCCCCGGCATCGAGAGGTCGAGCAGGACGAGGTCGGGCTGGAGCGCGGCGGCGAGCTCGAGCGCCTCGGCGCCGTCGGCGGCTTCCCCGACCACGTCGAAGCCGCCCTGCGTGAGCAGTGACGCGAGCGCGTCGCGGGTCAGAGGGTGGTCGTCGACGACGAGGACGCGTTCGGTCATGTCCCTCTCATCGGCAGGTCGCTCGCTGCCGATTAGGGGGACGTGCAGCGGAACGCAAAGGACACGTTCGAGAGCTGGCTCGTCGGCGAGCTGCTCCTCGTCGCCCTGCTCGGGTCGGCGACGGCGCTGTTCCTGACGAACCCTGCTCTCCGCAACACGTACGAGCTCCCGGAGGGCCGGCTCGTGCTCGACACAGCCGTCGTCCTCGCGGCCACGATCGTCGCGATCCTCGCCGGCGTCCGCTTCTCGGTCGAGGGCCGGGTGCTCGACCTGCTGCTCGCGGCGGGCTTCTTCGTCGCCGGCGCGGGCACGCTCGCCTTCTCGGTCGTGCCGGTGCTCGGCGGCTCGAACCAGGACGCACCGGAAGCCTGGGCCGCGATCGCCGCGCGTGTGCTGGCGGCAACGCTGATCGCGCTCGCGCCGCTCGTGCCGGCGCCCCGGATCGTCGCGCGCAAACGGGTGCTGCTCGTCGGGCTCGTCATCCTGGTCGGAGCGCTGATCGCCGTCTGGCTGCCGTTGCGCGGGTTCGGAGCCCGGCTGAGCCTGCTGGACTCCTCGGGCGACGGCGCGCGCGCCTTCGAGCTCACCGTCGCCACCTCGTTCCTGGCGCTGCTCGCGCTCTTCGCGGTGCTCGGCTTCGCGATCCGCTACCGGGCGCGCGGCGAGGACCTCGACAGCTGGCTCGCGCTCGGCGCCACGCTCACCCTCTTCGCCGAGCTCCACTACGTGCTGACGCCGCACGTCTCGAGCGACTTCATCTCGCAGGGCGACTTCCTGCGGCTGCTCTCCTACGGGCTGCTGCTCGTGGGCGTCTGGCGCGCGATCAGCTTCGCCGAGTTCGGACGGGCCGTGGCCGAGGAGCGCGCCCGGGTCGCGCGGGAGATCCACGACGGGCTCGCGCAGTACCTCTTCGCGGTCTCCACCCACGCAAGCATGCTCGAGTCGGGTGCGCCGCTCGACCAGACGCTGCCGAAGCTCAAGGAGGCGGCCGCCGCCGCGCAGCAGGAGGCCCGCTTCGCGGTGCTGGCACTGTCCTCGGCGAGCGGCACCGCGCCGTTCGACGCGGCCCTCCGCCGCTACGTCGAGTTCCTGACCGCGGACGGCGTGCTCGCAGTCGACGTCGAGATCGACCCGGACATCCTGCTCGCGCCGGACGAGCAGATCGAGGTCTTCCGGATCGTGCAGGAGGGCCTCGCGAACGTGCGCAAGCACGCGGGTGCCCGGCGCGCCGAGGTCTGGATCGGGCAGCGGCTCGGCCGGCGGATCGTCAGCGTCAGCGACGACGGCGTCGGCTTCGACGGCAGCGAGGCGGCGGCCGGGCAGGGCCTGAGGAACATGCGCCTGCGGGCGAACACGATCGACGGCGGCTTCAACCTCCGCTCACGCCCCGGGCGCGGCACCGCGCTCGAGGTCGTGCTCCGGGCCTAGCTCAGCAGCGCCGGGTGACCTGGTGGTACAGGCTCGCCTGCGCGAGGATGCCCGAGCGAACGTCGAGCGTCCGCGTCGTCAGCGCATAGCGCCCCGGCTTCCAGCGGCCGTTCGCGCAGGCCATCTTGTACGCCTTCGGAGCGAGGTCGAAGCCGAAGTTCGGCCCGCCCTCGGCGCAGTTGTCGACGGCCCCCTGCCGCGACCGCTTGATCCTGGTCGTCTTGCCCGCCGCCGAGACCAGGTCGATCTGGATCGAGACGCGCAGCGTGCGCTTGTCGAGGCAGCCGATCTTGCCGTCGAGCCAGACGCCCTTCATCTCACCGCCGCTCGGGTTGAGGAGGACGTTGCTGACGACCTTGAAGCTCCCGCGCTGGGCCATCCCGTAGGCCGAAGGGTCGTCTGCGGCCAGCGCGGGTGCCGCGAGGACGAGCGCGAGAGCGACCAGAAGGGCACGCACGCGACGAACGCTACACCGGCAATGTCAGGAATCTGCAAAATCCTGCCGATAGGCTCACCTTCGGGCGATGAGCACGAAGCGGCAGAGCGACGACTTCCGACTCGGCGACGAGTTCGCCCGTGTGCTCGCGGAGACGACCCAGTCGCTCGTCTGCGTCCTGGATCAGAGCGGGTGCGTGCTCCTCTTCAACGACGCTTGCGAACGGGCGACGGGCTTCTCCCGGGAGGAGGCGATCGGGCGCGACGTCGCCGACTTCGCGATCCCACCCGAGGAGCGCGAGGCATTCCACGAGGTGCTCGCCTTCATCTGGAAGACCGGCCATGCAAGCCCGCAGGTCGGCCACTGGCAGACGAAGGAGGGCGGCCGCCGGCTGATCGCCTGGTCGAACAGGCTCGTCCCTGCGACTGAAGACGCGGCGGCGTACCTCGTCACGACGGGGATCGACCTGACCGACCGAACACCGACACCGGACGAGCCTGCTCTCACGGACGACCCGCAGGCGAAGCTGGCGGAGGTCGGCCAGCTCGCCCAGGAGCAGCGGGCGCTGCGGCGAGTGGCGACGCTCGTCGCATCGGAGGCCGGACCTGAGCGGGTGTTCACCGCGGTCTCGCAGGAGTCGGCACGCGTCCTCGGAGTTACCGCATCGTTCGTCTGGCGCTACGAGGGCGACGACACGGCGACGATCGTCGGCCGTTTCAACCGGGACGGGATCGACACGTTCCCGCTCGGGACGCGCCTGTACGCGGACGGCGCCACCACGGCGATCGGGCGTGTCCGCGAGTCGGGGGCACCCGCCCGGGTCGACGACTGGGGCGCCGTCGGCGGCTCGTTCGCGGAGCTGATGCTCCGAACCGGCTACCGCTCAACCGTCGCCGCGCCGATCGTCGTCGCGGGCACTCTCTGGGGAGCGGTCGCGATCGGCAGCGCCGACCCGCTGCCGACGGACAGCGAAGTCCGACTGGCCGCCTTCTGCGAGCTCGTCTCACTGGCGGTGGCGAGCGCGCAGGCGCGCGAGGACCTCCAACGCTCGCGGGCCCGGATCGTCAGGGCGGGTGACGAGCAGCGGCGCCGGCTCGAGCGCAACCTGCACGACGGCGCGCAGCAGCGCTTTGTCGCCGCGACGCTGCTGCTCCGCGTCGCGCAGGGGAAGCTGGAGCAGGATCGCGAGGCAGCCACGAAGTTGCTGCGCGACGCCGCCGGTGAGCTCGATGCGGGGCTCGAGGAGCTGCGCGAGCTCGCGCGCGGGCTCCATCCGGGCGCGCTCACCGAGCACGGCCTCCGCGGCGCTCTCACCTCGCTACAGGAGCGGCTGCCGGTGGCCGTCGCAATCGAGGTGACCGACGAGCGCCTCGACCAGCACCTCGAGGCGACCGCGTACTTCATCGTCTCGGAGGCGCTCACGAACACCGTCAAGCACGCGCGCGCTGCGAACGTCTCCGTCACCGTCGAGCTCCGTGAGGGCGCGCTCCGGCTGGAGGTCGCCGACGACGGCGGCGGCGGCGCGGACACGTCGAAGGGGACAGGCCTGCTCGGGCTGCGCGACCGCGCCGAGGCGGAGGGCGGCACGCTCGTCGTCGTCAGCCCGCCGGGCCGCGGCACCGTCGTCACCGCGACCCTGCCGCTCGTGGCGCAATGATGGAGAAGCCCCCTTGCGGAGGCTTCTCGGTAGCAGGCCTGTAAGCCGGATTCTGTCGAGGGTGACCATCCCTCTAGGCCGGGAGTTGCCTCACGACTCGAGCGGTGTACCCGATCCCTCGGCGGGCCGCGTCAGCGGGATCTGCTTCACCTTGCACCGGACGGGGTTTGGCTAGCCGCCGTGTCACCACGACGCTGGTGGGCTCTTACCCCACCCTTTCACCCTTACCGTCGAGACCTCCGGAGAACGCCTCGGCGGCGGTTTGCTTTCTGTTCCACTTTCCATCGGCTTTCGCCGTCTGGGGTTTCCCCAGCGTCCTGCCCTTCGGTGTCCGGACTTTCCTCGGCGCCTCTCGGAAGAGGCGACGCGGTCACCCGGCCTGCGCCACGAATTCTAGCTCGGATTCCGGGATCTGGAGACCGTCGCAGAGCAGCGTCCCGCACTCGAGACAGGCGTGCGCGACCGGCCGCCTGAGCAGGAACTCGCCGCAGACGAGGCACTCGAAGCTGGCGCCGCGCGCGATCGCGGCCAGCTCCTGGTCGAGGGTGCGGTTGAAGGACGCGACGCTCATCAGAGTGTCCGGAAGACTCCCGTGACCTTGCCGAGGATCTGGACGTGGTCGGCGTAGATCGGTTCGAGCGAGTCGTTCTCGGGCTGCAGCCGGACCCGGCCCGCCTCGCGGTAGAAGGTCTTGACCGTCGCCTCGTCGGCCGACTCGTCGTCGCCGGCAAGCGCGACCACGATCTCGCCGTCGCGCGCGTCCTGGGCTCGCTGGACGACGAGGATGTCGCCGTCGAGGATCCCCGCGTTGACCATCGACTCGCCCTTCACCCGGAGCAGGAAGTCGGCCTTCCGGCCGAGCGGCTCGGGCACGGCGAGCTCGTCCTCGATGTTCTGCTCGGCGAGCAGCGGGCCGCCGGCCGCGATCTGGCCGAGCAGCGGCAGCTTGTGCAGCGCGGCCGGCTCCTCGGCGCGCGACTCTTCCGCCCTGGGCTGACGCCGGTGGCCGATCAGGTCGAGTGCCCGCGGCTTCGTCGGGTCGCGCCGGAGCAGGCCCGCGCGCTCGAGGTTCGCCAGGTGGGCATGCACGGTCGAGGGGGATGCGAGGCCGACCGCCTCCCCGATCTCGCGCACGGTGGGGGGATAGCCGTGCCGGTCGACATAGTCGACGAGGAACTGCCAGATCTCCTGTTGCCGTGCCGTGAGCTGGGGTGCAGCGGACATTGCGCCTCCGGGAAGTGGTTGTCGAACGTGTGTTCGCTCCAAAGGCTAGAGATCCTTCCGGACGACGTCAAGGAGAAGCGGGCGACCTCGCGGCGACGACGGGGTTCCGGAGCGTGCCGATCCCCTCGACCTCGGTCTCGACGACGTCGCCGACGGCCAGCGACCTGGGCGGGTCCATGAACTCGCCGCACCCCCACGGCGTCCCGGTGAGGACGACGTCGCCGGGCTCGAGCGTGAAGTTGCGCGAGCAGAACGCGAGCAGCTCGGCGACGCCGAACACCATCTCCGCGGTCGACGACTCCTGCATCGTCTCGGCGTTCACCCTGGTTCGCAGCGCCAGCGCCTGCGGGTCGGGAATCTCGTCGGCGGTGACGACGACCGGGCCGAGCGGGCAGAAGGTGTCGAGGCTCTTGCCGCGCACCCACTGGCTCTCGGAGAACTGGACGTCGCGCGCCGAGACGTCGTTGCCGACCGTGTAGCCGAAGACGTGGTCGAGGGCATCCCGCTCGGCCACGCGCCGCATTCGCCGACCGACGACCACCGCCAGCTCGACCTCCCAGTCGACGCGCGAGGTGAGCGACCCGTCGAGCTCGATCGCGTCGGTGGGGCCGATCACGCTCGAGGGGAACTTTGCGAACACGAGCGGGCGCTGCGGCCGCTCGAGGCTCGACTCGCGGATGTGGTCAAGGTAGTTGAGGCCGATCGCGACGATCTTCCCCGGCCGGAGCGGCGCACCGAGCGCGCCCTCGACCGGCTCCCCCACGGCGAGCCCTGCAGGGTCGGCGCCGGACTGCAGGAGAGCGGTCAGGCCGCCCTCGAAGGCCAGCCGCCGGTAGCCGCCGTCCCCGGCGAGCGCCAGGCGCTCGGCGCCGTCCGCGCGTACGGTCGCGAGCCGCATGCCACCAACGTACAGTCGCGTCGTGGCAGGGGAACAGGAGGCGCTGCGGCGCCGGGCACGGGCAGGGTTGGCCGCCGCCGCCGAGCGCGCTCCCGCGCGGGCGCACTTCCGCGCGATGGGGATCGACCCGGCGCGCCTGGGCGCGCCGATCATCGGCGTCGCCTCGACCTGGACGGGCACGATGCCCTGCAACCTGAACCTGCGCGAGCTCGCCGACCGGGTCGCCGAGGGAGTGACGGCCGCCGGCGGCGTCCCGCTCGGCTTCAACACGATCGCCGTCTCCGACAACCAGTCGCAGGCGACGCCGGGGATGCGCGCCTCCCTGATCTCACGGGAGGTGATCGCCGACTCGATCGAGCTGATGGTGCACGCGCACGACTTCGACGGGCTCGTCTGCCTGGTCGGCTGCGACAAGACGGTGCCGGCCGCGCTGATGGCGCTGGCCCGCGTCGACAAGCCGGCCGTCGTCCTCTACGGCGGGCCGATGCGCGCCGGCCGCTGGCGCGATCGCGACGTCACGATCCAGGACGTCTGGGAGGCGGTCGGCGCCGAGGAGCGCGGCCTGATGCCGCGGGCCGACCTCGACGAGCTCGAGCGTCACGCCTGTCCCGGCGCGGGCACGTGCGCAGGGCACTTCACCGCCAACACGATGGCCGTCGCGCTCGACTGCCTGGGGATCGCGCGGATCGGCGACGGGCTGATCCCCGCCGACGAGCGCGAGGCGAAGGACGGGGCAGCGGCGCGCGCAGGGAGCCTCGCCGTACGGCTCGTCGAGCAGGAGACCACCGCGCGGAGCTTCCTCGACCGACGCGCGCTCCTGAACGCGATGGCCGGGATCGCGGGGAGCGGCGGGTCGACGAACGGGATCCTGCACCTGCTCGCGATCGCGCGCGAGGCGGGGACGCCGCTGTCGCTCGCGGATCTCGCGGACGTCGCGCGCCGGACACCGGTGCTGGCGAGCCTCGCCCCTTCCGGCCGCTTCATGGCCGAGGACTTCCACCGCGTCGGCGGCACGGCCGCGCTGATCCGGGAGCTGGTGCGGGGCGGGCACGTCGACGGCTCGGCGCCGACCGTGGCTGGGCCGACGCTCGCGGAGACGAGCGAGGGCGCCGCTGCTCCCGACGGTGAGGTGCTGCTGCCGCTCGAGCGGCCGTTCAAGCCGAGCGGCGCGCTCTACGTGCTGCGCGGCAACCTCGCTCCCGACGGCAGCCTCGTCAAGCTCGCCGGCACCGAGCGCCGCGCCCACACCGGCCCTGCCCGCGTGTTCGACAGCGAGGAGGCGTGCACCGACGCCGTCCGCTCGGGCCGCGTCCAGGCGGGCGATGTGCTCGTCGTCCGCTACGAGGGCCCTGCCGGCGGCCCGGGGATGCGGGAGATGCTGAGCGTGACCGCCTCGGTGGTCGGCGCGGGGCTCGGCGAATCGGTCGCGCTCGTCACCGACGGCCGCTTCTCCGGCGCGACGCGCGGCTTGATGGTCGGCCACGTCGCACCCGAGGCGGCGCGCGGCGGCCCGCTCGCAATCCTCCGCGACGGCGACTCGATCACGATCGACGTCGACGCCGAGACGCTGGACATGGCGCTCGACGACGCCGAGATCGCCGAGCGCCTCGCCGACTGGCAGCCGCCGCCGCTCCGGTACGCCGGCGGCGTCTTCGCCCGCTACCGCGCCCTCGTCGGCTCGGCCTCCGAAGGCGCCGTCCTCCTCCCCCACGCGACGTGAGCGCCTCAACCGCCGAACGGCTGCGCGGGCGGCCCCGGGACGTCGACCGTCGTGACGAAGACGCTGCCGGCCAGCGGCTGCCGGCGCCGCTCCTCGTCGCTCAGCTCGACCGACGCGGTCGTCACGTACAGCGAGCGGCCGTCGTCGCCGCCGAGGCAGCACGCCGTCACCTTCTCGGCCGGAACGGCGAGCACGCGATCGAGCGCCCCTTCCGGCGAGTAGCGGCGGACCGCGCCACCGCCCCAGAGGGCGAGCCAGATGCCGCCTTCGTCGTCCACCGCGAGGCCGTCGGGGATGCCCGCACCGCGTTCGATCACCGCGAACGGCCGGCGATCGGCGATCTCGCCGGTTCCGGGATCGAAGTCGAAGCGGTCGACGCGGTAGGTCATCGAGTCGACGTAGTACATCGTCCCGCCGTCGGGCGACCAGCCGATCCCGTTCGAGATCGTCACGTCCTCGAGCATGCGATCGAGGCCGCCGTCGCTCGAGTAGCGGTAGAGCGCGCCGGCGCCGCGGGCGTAGTCGAGCGCCATGCTCCCCACCCAGAACCGTCCGGCCGGGTCGCAGGCACCGTCGTTCAGCCGCAGGCCCTCGCCGTGCGGGACCTCGACCAGGGTATGGACGGACTCGTCCTCGAGGTCGACCACGGCGAGCCGGTCCGCCAGCGCGGCGAGGACGCCGCCGGCCTGCGTGGGGGCGACGGCGCCGACCCGGATGCCGAGCGGAATCTTCCGGTCGTCGCCGCGCGCCGGATCGAAGAGGTGCAGGGCGCCCGCCTCGATGTCCACCCAGAGCAGCCGCTGCGCCGCCGCGTCCCAGCGCGGGCCTTCGCCCAGCAGCGCCCCGGAGCCGATCGCGACGTCCACGCGGAGAGGCTCGCATGAATGCCGGTGCGCTGGCGCGCGAGCTGGCGGCTGCGGTCGATGCGCCGGTCCTCGACGGCGACGCGGTGAGGCCGTACCTGCTCGACGCGACCGAGGCACGCGGCCTGCGCGGCCGCGCCGAGGCGGTGGTGCTGGCGACGAGCGCGGACGACGTGGCCTTGACGCTCGCGTGGTGCTACGAGCACGACGTCCCGCTGACGACGCGCGGCGGCGGCAGCAGCTATGCGGGCGGGGCCGTCCCCGACGGAGGTGTCGTCGTCGCGCTCGCCGGGCTGCGGTCGGTGCGGTCGCTCGAGCCGCTGCAGTGGCGCGCCGAGATCGAGAGCGGCGTCACGACGCAGGAGGTGCAGCGGCTCGCGCGCGAGAACGGCCTCTACTACCCGCCGGATCCGGGGGCGGCCGAGCAGTCCCAGCTCGGCGGCAACGTCGCCACGAA
>JANPKC010000048.1:0-25642 GCA_031425855.1 Actinomycetes bacterium
TGGCCTCGGCGCCGAGCGGCGGTTCGCGACGACGGTGGCGACGACGACCGCCTCGCCCTCCTGCCGCCACCGCTCGATCTCGCTGAGGATCTCCTTCACCGTTGTAGCCTGCCTGTTCGATGACCGACCAGGCAAGCGTCAGCCTTCTTCGCTGGTTGCGGCGGCAGCTGCGAGAGCCGACGCCGTGGCGCGAGCACCTCGAGGCGGCGGTCGCCAACGACGACCCCGTCGAGGCCCGCCGGCTGCTCGAGCGGATGGAGTTCACGGAGGCGCAGCGCAGCCACGTCGCCGGCCTGATCGACCGCTGGGAGGAGGGTCGCTGAGCCGGGTGGCGGAGAACACGGCGCTCGTGCGCCGGATCATGGAGGCGTTCGCGAACAAGGAGGGCTTCGCGCTGCGCGAGTGCTTCGCTGAGGACGCCGTCTGGCACGTGCCGGGCGCTGGCGTCATGTCCGGCACCTACCACGGCCGCTCCGAGATCTTCCGCTTCCTCGCCCGGCTGCCGAAGCTGACGGACGGCACGTACCGCTCGACCTTCGTCGACGCGCTCGCGAGCGAGGATCGCGGTGCCGGGCTCTACCGCGCCCAGGGCGAGCGCGAGGGCCGCACGATCGACATCGACCAGCTGCTCCTCTTCACGATCCGAGACGGCCTCGTCACCGAGGTGCTGGCGCTGCCGAGCGACCCGGCCGCGTTCGACGCCTTCTGGGCGCACTAGGGCGCCGCAGGCTCAACCGTCTTCGGCGCGCTCCTGCTCCGGGATCGGCTCCCGGAACTCGACCTCGAGCCGCTGGATCCGCGAGCCCTCGACCTCGATCACCCGTAGCGCCAGGCCGTCGATCTGAATCTCGTCGCCCACCTCGGCGGCGCGACCGAGCGCGCCGAACACCGTGCCGGCCATCGTGTGGTAGTCCTCGACCTCGAGCTCGGTCCCGAACTGCTCGTTGAAGTCGTCGATCGGGAAGGTGCCGTCGATCCGGATGTGGGTCTCGTCGATCCGCTCGACCGACTCGTCCGGGAGGTCGAACTCGTCCTCGATCTCGCCGACGATCTCCTCGAGCAGGTCCTCGAGCGTGACGATCCCCTGCATCGCGCCGTACTCGTCGACCACGACAGCCATGTGCTGGTTCTGCTTTCGGAACTCCGCGAGCAGCGCGGCGAGGTCCTTCGTCTCCGGGACGATGTAGACGGGCCGCAGCAGCTGCTCGAGGTCGACGTTCGCGATCCCGCGGTCGTGCAGCGCCGAGAAGAGGTCGCGCACGTGGAGGATCCCGGCGATCTCGTCGAGCGAGTCCCGATAGACGGGGTAGCGGGTGTAGGGCGACTCGAGCAGGGCCGCGAGCGCCTCCTCGGTCGGCATCGCGATCGAGATCGCGACCACCTGCGGCCGCGGCACCATCACCTCGTGGACTTCCTTGTCCGCGAAGTCGAAGACCTTGTAGAGCATCTCCTCCTCGGTCGTCGCGATCACGCCCGCGTCCTCGGCGCCGGCGACGATGTGGCGGATGTCCTCCTCGGTGTGGGCGAGCTCGCCGGCCGGCGCGGGCGTGACGCCGAAGAGACGCGTGACCGCGTTCGCCGAGACCTGCAGCAGCCAGTTGAAGGGCTTGACGACGCTCTGCAGGACCTCGAGCGGGAGCGCGAGCGCCTTCGCGATCGTCTCGGCCTTCTGCAGCGCGAGCGCCTTCGGCACGAGCTCGCCGAGCGCGACGCTGAGATAGGTGAGGATCAGGAACGCGGCCGCGTACGCGATCCCGTTCGAGACGACGGGGTCGAAGTAGCCCGAGAGGAGCGGCTGCCCGACGGCGCCGAGCGCGATCCCGAAGACGGTGATGCCGATCTGGACCGTGCTGATGAACTTGACCGGGTGATCCATCAGGTCGAGCGCGGCGCGGGCGCGGCGGCTGCCGGCCTCGGCCTCGGGCTCGAGCCGCGTTCGCCTCGCGGTCACGAGCGCGTACTCGGCCGCGACGAAGACCGCGTTCCCGAGCACGAGCAGGAAGATCGCGAGGATGCGTAGGGCGTCGCTCATGCCCCGCTCTCCGGGGCCCGCGAACTAGAAGGATCGTCGTCCAAGCTGGCGCGCAGTATAGGCGACGATTCCGACGTCATCGCGCCGTTCGGCGCGCTCCTCCAGCACGAGCCGCTCGAGGTGGGAGAGCGTCTCGGCGACGGCGAAGCGGCGGGAAGCGGGCTTGAGCTCGGCGCCGAAGAGGTCGAACGAGACCTCGTAGGCGCTCCGCGGCGTCCCTGTCAGCGCGGCCTCGGCGAACGCGAGCCGCTCGTGGTGGTGCTCGATCAGCTCGCGGGCGCGGCCGACCGGATCGGCGATCGGGTCGCCGTGGCCGGGCAGCGCGATCTGCGGGGCCAGCTCGATCGTCCGCTCGAGCGACTCGAGGAAGTCGCCGAGCGGGTCGGGCCGGCTGGCCGGCCAGAGCCCCACCGTCGGCGAGATCCGGCCGAGCAGGTGGTCGGCCGAGACGAGGACGCGCTCCTTCAGCAGGCAGAGCTGGCCATCGGCGTGGCCGGGTGCGGCGACGAGCTCCCAGCCGTCGAGCGTGTCGCCGTCGTCGACGAGGATCGGGTCGCGCTGGAAGCGGATGAACGGCCGGTAGACGTCGCCGGAGCCGATCAGCTCCTCGGTGATCGCGTCCGGGACGCCGTGGGTGCGGAACCAATCGGCGATCCGCTCGGGCCAGTTCGGGTTCCCCCAGACGAGCTCGCACTGCGCGTAGTCGAGCGCTCCCTGGGAGACCGGGGCACGCGTCAGCTCGGCGACGTCGGCGGCCGCGCCCACGTGGTCCGGGTGGAAGTGGGTGACGAAGATGCGCGCCACCTCGGCGTTGCCGAGCGACGCGCGCCAGACCTCCTGCGCGTCCGGGAGCCCGATGCCCGTGTCGACGAGCGTCCAGCCGTCTTCGCCGGGCAGGAGGTAGGAGTGCACGTGCCCCGGCCTGGTCGGCAGCGGCGTCGTGATCCGGCGGATGCCGAAGGGCAGGTCCACCGGGGCATCCAATCACTTGCGTCTACACAAACACATGTTCTATCCTCCGCGAATGCGGGTCGAGTACCGCGAGGAGGCCTGCCGGAGCGCCCTGAACAGGGTGAAGGGGATGCCGTTCGCGTGGTCGCTGAACCCCTACACGGGCTGCGTCCACCGCTGCACGTTCTGCTACGTCCGCGCGTTCGAGCTGCGGGCCGACCGGCCGGCCGACGACCGCTACGGCCGCTCGATCCGGGTCAAGGTCAACGTCGCCGACGTGCTCGCGCGCGAGCTGGCCCGGCCGTCGTGGGCGAAGGAGGTCGTCACGATCGGCGCGGCCACCGACCCCTACCAGCCGGCCGAGGGCCGTTACCGGCTGACGCGGGCGTGCATCGAGGCGCTCGGCCGGGCCGCGTCGCCGTTCGGGATCATCACGCGGGGGCCGCTGATCGTCCGCGACCTCGACGTCCTCGCCGACGCCGCCCGCCGGGCCTACGTCACCGTGACGTTCTCGGTGCCGACGCTCGACCGCGACGTCTGGCGCGCGACCGAGCCCGGGACGGCGCCGCCGGCGCAACGCCTCCGGGCGCTGACAGCACTCGTCGATGCCGGGATCGAGGCGAACGTCGGGATGGCGCCGATCCTCCCCGGGCTCTCCGACGGCCCGGAGCAGCTCGCAGCGGTCGTCAAGGCGGCCCGCGACGCCGGCGCGACGGGCATCTGGGCGAACCTGCTCTACCTGCGGCCCGGCACGAAGGAGCACTTCCTCGAAGCGCTCGCCCGGAACTGGCCGGAGCAGCTGGAGCGGTACGAGGATCTGTACGCGCGTGGGGCGTATCTTCCGCGTGCGGCCGTCGACCCGGTGCGCGAGCGTGTGCGCGGCCTGGTGCGGGCCCACGGCGTGCGGGATCGGCGCGCAACGCGCCTGGCGCCGCCGCCGGAGCCGGAACAGCTCACGCTGGCTGTGTGAAAGCCGACCCGCTGCATACACTTCTCCGGCGATGCCCGAAGAGATCACCTGCCTGATCGTCGACGACCACGAAGTCGTACGCGAAGGGCTGCGGCTCTCGCTCTCCCGCGCGCCGCACGTTCGAGTGATCGGCGAGGCCTCCGACGGTGCCGGCGCGGTCGCGCTCGTCGAGCGCAGGCGGCCGCAGGTCGTGATCATGGACGTGCGCATGCCCGGCATGGACGGCCTCGAGGCGACGAAGCAGATCAAGGAGAAGGTGCCCGAGACGGCGGTCCTGATCTTCACCGCGTACAGCGAGCGGTCGCTGCTCAGCCGCGGCCTCGAGTCGGGCGCGAAGGGGTACATCCTCAAGGAGGCCCCGCACGCGACGCTGCTGCGGGCGATCGAGAAGGTGGCCGGTGGCGAGAGCTTCGTCGACCCGGCGCTGATGCCGGCGTTCCTGACCGGCAAGGAGCAGAACGACATGCTCACCTCGCGCGAGCGCGAGATCCTGCAGCTGCTCGCCGACGGGATGTCGAACGCCGACGTCGCGGCCCGGCTCTTCATCAGCCAGGAGACGGTCAAGAGCCATGTCCGGCACATCCTCGCGAAGCTCGAGGCCGACACCCGCACGCATGCGGTTGCGATCGCGCTGCGCGACGCGATCATCGACTGACGTTGGCCGACCGCGTCCCCGACGACGACCGTGAGAGGCTCGTCGAGCGGATCATCACGGCAGAGCAGGACGAGCGGCGCCGGCTGGCGCTCTTCCTCCACGACGGGCCGGTGCAGAACCTCGCCGGGATCGCGCTGATGCTCGACGCTGCCGTACAGGCGATCGACGACGGGCGGCCGGTGGCGGCGGGGGGGATCATGACGTCGGCGCTCGAGCGCCACCGCGAGACGATCCGGTCGCTGCGCGACCTCTCGTTCAACATCGAGCCGGTCGTCCTGCGCGACCAGGGCTTCGGCGCCGCCGTGGACGAGCTCGCGAACCAGCTCGGGATGGAGCACCGTGTCCGGATCGAGGTCGACGTCGCCCCGGCGGCGCGGCTCGGCGAGAAGGAGCAGGTCGGTCTCTACCAGATCGTCCGCGAGTCCCTGAACCAGGCCGTCCGGCGCGGGCCGCCCTCGAAGATCTCGGTCACGATCCAGGAGACGCGCGGCGGGCAGATCGAGACGATCGTCGCCGACAACGGCACGGGCGAGCGGCGTACGGCCGCGCTCGAGGCGATCGGCGAGCGCGCGTCGACGCTGAACGGCCGCTTCTCGGTCGAGCAGGGCGCCGACGGCGGCACTGCCATTCGCGTCGTCCTCCCCGCTTACGCCGGCGGCTCGAACAGCGACTAGAATCGCCGCCGATGGAAAACGGCCACCACGAGCCTGCCGGGCATCTGCTGTTCGTCTGGTCGTCCAGCGGCTGGACGCTGCAGCAGCGCGACGGCGAGGTCCCGGCCGTCGGCTCGACGGTCGAGGCGAACGAGACGCTGCTCCGGATCAGCAAGATCGGCCCGTCGCCGCTCCCCGGCGACCGCCGCCTCTGCGCGTACACGCAGCTGGCCTGACCGGGCATGTCCGCCCAGGACGTGTCGGGGCCAGGACCCTCCACGTCCGGACTCGCCACGTCCCGTTCGGCCAGCACGATCACTCAGGCCCCCGCCGCCGCGGCCATGTCGGGTCCTGGCCCCGACATGTCCGCGATGGACGGGTTCAACCCACCGAGGTCTCGGCGGCGATGCGGCCGTAGACGAGGGCGGCGGCAAGTCCGCTGCCGTAGCCGCCGGTGAAGATGCCGCCCGCGTCGGCCCCCGCCGCGTAGAGAGCGGGGATCGGCGTGCCCGTCCCGTCGAGAGCCCGGGCTCCCGCGTCGATCCGGATCCCGCCGGTCGTGTGCGTGACGGCCGCGTGGACGCGCACGGCGAGGAAGGGCGCCTCGCCGAGCTTGGGCGAGGGCGGGAGCTCGAACGGAAGCTCCTCCGCCGGCCGCACGTCGCCGCCCGCCGTCCGCGCCGCCTCGACGAGGTCGGAGACCGTCCGCTCCCGGATCTTCTCCCGCAGCGCCCGAGCGTCGACGACGTACCAGGCCGATCCGCCGGGAAACCGCTGGACGATGTCGCTCTCGTGCCAGGCGGCTTCGCCGAGGTCCCGTCCCTCGTCGTCGAGCACGAGCGCGTGCCGGGCGTAGAGCTGCGACGCGCGCACGAAGTCCCGCTCGTCGACGGCGCCGGGCATGGCGCGGCCGTAGAACTCGGCCATCCCGTCGGTCTCGGCCGCACCGCGGCCGAGCGCGTAGCCGAGCCCGTCTCCCTCGCTCCACGGCGCCGCGCGGAGCAGCAGCCCGCGCTCGCGCGCGAGCCGCGCCCCGAAGCCTCCCGTCGCGAGGATCTGCGCCTCGGCGAACGGCTGCCCGAGCCGGACGTCGCCGGCGGCGCCGGCGAGCACGCGCGTCAGCTCGACCGGGTCGTATCGCCGTCCGACCGTGAGCGGATTGCCGGTCTTGCGGCGCACCGGCTCGATCCCGAGCGCCTCGAGCCAGTCGAGCGCGTCGTCGAGCTCCTCGATCACCCGCGCCTGCAAGGCCGGATCGCCGCCGGGGCATTCCGCCCGGAAGTCGTCGAGCGTCCGGTGCCGCCAGATCACCCCGCTCGAGAGCAGCATCGAGCCGCCGGCGCGATCGCCCTTCTCGACGACGATCGGTGCGGCGCCGAGCTCGCGTGCCCGCGCGGCGGCGGCGAGGCCGGCCATGCCGGCGCCGGCGACGACGACGTCGGTCAGGTGAGCGAGAAGGAGGGCTTGTGCTCGACGTACTCGAGCTTGACGCGATCCGGCCCCCAGACGAAGAGCGCGAGCGTGTTCGGCGCGTCGACGAGGTCGTCGATCTCGACGCCGAGCTCCTCCGCCTCCGCCTGGTGCTCGTCGACCGAGTCGACGAGGACGCCGATGTGGTTGAGCAGCGGCCGCTCGGGCGCGCCGGGGTCGGCCGGTACGAGCTCGATGAACGCGCCGCCCACCTCGAGCCGGCCGTCGCCGGTGGGCGCGAACCCGAGCAGCTCCCAGGCCTGCAGGGCAGCACCCGGATCCGCCGTCCGCAGCGCGACGTGGTCGAGGTCGAGCTCCGAGTCGGTGTCCGCCTCGACCAGCGCCACCTCGAGCCCCTCGCCGAGGTCGACGAGTGGCTCACGGCCGTCGAGCGAGGAGACGCGCAGGCCCACGCGCTCCAGCGCCCCTCGCTCCCGCGGTCCTTCGGCGTCGAAGAGCGTCAGCTTCCCGCGGCGGGCGTCCGCACCGAGGAGCGTGAAGCGGTCGGTCCGCTCGATCACGCGCAGCCCGAGCAGCTCGACCGCGCGGGCGGCCATCCGCTCGCGGTCGGCGACCCAGAGGGCGACGTGGTCGAGGGTCTGCGGCTTCATCTTTCGAGGTTACTTGCGTCGGTCGACTGCCCGCTGCAGCTGCTCCTTCGTCATCTTCGATCGGCCCTCGATCCCCATGCTCTTCGCCTCTTCGTAGAGCTGGTCGCGCGTGCGCCCCTTCGCGCGCCGCGTGCCGGAGCGGAGCCCGCCGCGGCGGCCCGACGAGATGTCCTTGCGGGAGAGCCGCGACGAGGCCTTCGCCTCGCCCGCCCGCGCCCGCTCCTTGTTCACGGTGCGCGCCGCGATCTCCTCGGCCTTGTCCTCGGACGTGCCCCTGTCCTCGAGGCTCTCCTTGATGTGCTCGTACTGGCGCTCGCGCTTGGCGCTCCAGGCCTGCGGCGGCATCGGACCCCTCCTTCGATCGTGGAGCAGGGTCTTTCCCGCTTTCGGCCGGTGTTATTCCGCGTCGAGCGGAAGGTTCTGGACGTCGTGCTCGGTCGCGTAGGCGTCCACGAGCGGGTTCAGCGCCGCCGGCCCTTCGGAGTAGGCGTAGTTGATCTTCACGAAGGGCTCCCACTTGTCTGGCAGCGCGTCCTCCGGGAAGATCGCCTCGACCGGGCACTCCGGCTCGCACGCGCCGCAGTCGATGCACTCCTCCGGGTCGATGATCAGCATCCGGTCGAACTCGTGGATGCAGTCGACCGGGCAGACGTCGACGCACGAGCGGTCTTTGATGTCGATGCAGGGCTCGGCGATGATGTATGTCACGGCGGCGAGTCTAGCGAGCGGGGTTACAGGGACGGCGCGGTCAGCTCGGCCACGATCTCCGGCACGCGCTCCGCGAGCGCGGACTTGACGATCACCTGGTCGAAGCCGGCCGTATGGGCGCGCTGGAGGCCCGCCTTGTCGGTGTGATTCGTGAAGCCGACGATCGGGATGTCGGGCCACGAGTCGACGACCTCCTCCGGCTCGACGCGCGCGATGTCGGCGATGACGAGGTCGGGCGGGTCGACGCTGTCGGTGGTGACGAGGTGATGGCCGTGCAAGAGGGCCTCGAGCTTCCCCCGGAAGAAGAGATCGACCCCTGCGAGCAGGATGGTCGCCACGCCAGCAATCTACAGCAGCGTCCCGCGCCTGCCTAGAACGCCTCGAAGAGCCTGTTCAGATAGACCCGCAGACGCCAGAACTCACCCGCGAAGAGCAGCGCGCCGAGCGAGACCAGGATCAGCCCGCTGACGAACTGGATCGCGACGTAGTGGTCGCGGACGCGCCGGAAGACCCCCATCGCCGGCGCGAAGAGCGCCGCCGCGATCAGGAACGGGACGGCGAGGCCGAGCGCGTAGACCGTGAGCAGGACCGAGCCCTCCCAGACGGTGCCGGAGTCGCCGGCCAGCACGAGGATCGAGCCGAGCACGGGGCCGATGCACGGCGCCGCGCAGATCGCGAACGCCCCGCCGAGCAGGAAGCCGGAGCCGCGCCGCCGTGCGTCCTGCACCAGGCCGGCGCCGAGCAGCCGCTGCGGCCACGGCAGCAGCCCCATGAAGGCGAAGCCGAAGACGATCAGGACGAGGCCGGCGATCTGCTCCATCAGGAACTGGTCCTTTGTGAACGAGAGGCCGACGGCCGCGGCCCCGGCCCCCAAGACGACGAACACCGCTACGAGCCCGGCGACGAACGGCAGGCTCGAGCGGAGGACACGCAGCGACGAGCCCGGATCGCCCAGCCGCTCCGCCTCGACCGACGAGACCGCCGAGAGATAGCCGGGGACGAGCGGCAGCACGCACGGCGCGAGGAAGGAGACGAAGCCGGCGCCGAAGGCGACGAGGACGGAGGTGCCGCTCACGGCTCGTAGCGGGCGAGATCGTCGTCGAGCCGCCGCTCGAGCGCGGGGTCCAGAGTCTCACGGTCGAGCGGCGGGCCGCCGTCGGGAGCCCCGCCGCGGCCGCGGCTCCAGTGCCAGGCGAGCGCACCGACGACGACCGCGCCGAGAGCCATACCCGCGATCGGCTGCAGCCAGGCGATCAACTCGAACCCGCGCTTGGGCGGCACCGCGAGCACCGAAGGCCCGAACTGCTCGACGAGCGACGCCTTGATCTCGCTCTTCGTGTCGCCCGCGGCGATCCGGCGGCGAATGAACGCCTTCATCCGCAGCGCAACCGGGGCGTTCGACGTGTCGAGCGTCGCCTCGCAGACGGGGCAGACGAGCTCGGACTCGAGCTCGGCCGCGCTCGGGCGCTGTTCGCCCGCCCCGGCCGGGCCGGCGAGCACCAGCGCGGCGAGCGCGACGGCTACTGCCCTCACGCCGGCGCGAGCGCGCGCTCGATCCCAGCGTCGAGCTCGGCGGCGTCCTCGACCGGTCCCGCGATGCGGTAGCGCACGTTGCCCGCCGCATCGACGAAGTAGGTCTCCGGGAAGCCGGTGACGCCGTAGCGGCCGACCGTGGAGCCCTTGCCGTCGTAGACGTTCGGATAGGTGACGCCGTAGCGGGCGAGGAAGTCCCTGGCGTCCCCGCGGAAGTCCTTGACGTCGATCCCGACGAAGACGACGTCCTTGCCCTGCCACCGCTTCCAGCCCTCCTGCAGCAGCGGCGTCTCCTCCTTGCACGGCCCGCACCACGAGGCCCAGAAGTTCAGCACGACCGCCTTGCCGCGCAGCGAGCTCAGCGAGAGCTCGCCCTTGCCGTCCAGCCGCTCGAGGGCGAACTGGGGCGCGGCAGGCGTACCGCCGCGGCCAAGCTGCGACGTGACCTCGCTCTCACCCTGCGTGAGCTTCCACGCGAGCAGGGCCAGCAGGGCCGCGACCACTCCGACCGCCGCGACCTGCGCTGCAAGCCGGAGGCGACCGGTCATCGAACGATGTAGACGGGCGTGCCGACGTCGACCTGGTTGAACAACCACTCGACCTCGGGAATCCGCATCCGGATGCAGCCGTGCGAGACGGAGTAGCCGATCGAGGCCGGGTCGGGCGTCCCGTGGATGCCGACCGCCGGCGAGGAGATCCCCATCCAGCGCGTGCCGAGGGGGTTGCCGGGGCCGGGCGGGATCGGCCTCGCGTCCTTGGCCCAGTCGGACTGCGGCGGGTACCACCACGGGTTACGCCACTTGACGACGATCTGGAACTTGCCGAGCGGGGTCGGGTAACGCGAGGCGCCGGTCGCAACGCCGAACGTCCGGCGGAGCTTCATCCCGTCGTAGAGCGCGAGCCTGTTGACGCCCCGGCGGATCACGATCACGTCGCCGATCGTGGCGCGCGTCGTCTGTGGTGTGAGCACGTCGGTGCGGAGCACGATCGGCTCGCGCACGTGGGTCTTGAGGCTGCGGAAGAGATCGCGGACGGCGGTAGCCTGCCGGAGGCGCCGCCCCGGCTGCTCCTTGGTGACGAACGGCTTGCCGCTCCGGAGCGAGAGCTCCGAGTCGACCGGCGTGCGGTCGAAGCGGCGGGCGAGCGCCCGCACGTAGCGCTCGATGCGCGGCCGCGGCGCCGCCACCTTGAGGGGCACGTTCGCTCCGGGCGCGACGATCCGGGCCCGCTTGACGGCGTCGCCGACGTAGGCGGCCGCTCCGAGCTGCTGCGGCGTCGCGCGGAGCGACACCTTGCCGAGCCGGACGGTGACGGGCCGGGCGAAGAACGCCTTGACCTCCGCCGTGGCCTCCGCGGGCGAGAGCCCACCGACGAGAACCTGCCCGCCGACGGTCACGCCTGCGGGGATCGTCGAGGGGCGCGGCGTCGTCGGCGTCGTCGTGGTGGTCGTGGTCGTCGTCGGCGGCGGCGCAGTCGTCGTCGTCCCGGACGTCGTCGGCTGCTGCGCGTCCGCAGACGGCGTCCCGACGAGGAGCCCCGCCGAGAGCACGCCTGCCGCCAAGCACCCTGCGAGCAGGGCAAATGAGAGTCCGCGTCTCACGGCGGCAGTGTAGCCACGCCCGAAAAGATCCTGGGATCATTCGAGATGACCGCGTCGACGCCCGCCGCGTCGAGCCGGGAGAGCTCGTCGGGGTCGTCGACCGTCCACGCCCAGACCGCGGCTCCGGCGGCATGCGCGCGCTCGACCGCGCCGCGCGAGACGACGGCGTGCTGGAGCATCAACGCGTGTGCGCCCGCGCGCGCGACCATCGCCGGGACGCGGGTGACGATCGCGCGTCGCAGCGCCAGCGTCCCCAGCCGGATCGCCGGCTTCATCCCCCGCCGCTTCGAGACGCCGTACCGGTCCTCCGGGTAGGTGAAGCCGATCGGGACGAGCTTCGTGTGCGCCGCGATCGCGCGCAGGCTCGGCAGGTGGAACGAGCTGACGACGGCACGGCCGGTGAGGCCGTGCCGGTCGAGCGCGGCGGCGACCTCGTCCAGCCGCGTCGTCAGCTTCAGGTCGACGTGCAGCCCGACGTCGCGCGCCCGGAGGAAGTCGAGCGCGTCGTCGAGGGCGAGCTGTTCGGCCGGCAACTCGTCGAGCGAGTGGCCGATCACCAGCGGGCCGCCCGCGAGCGCGACGACGTCGAACTCGATCGCGTCGACGCCCTGCGCGAGCGCCGCCTCGAAGGACGCGAGCGTGTTCTCGGGCGCGAGCGCCGCAGCGCCGCGGTGGCCGACGCGGATCAGCGGCCCGTCGTCGCGGAAGAGCCTCACGGCCGCGTCGGCAGGAAGTCCTCGTCGAGCTCGCCGCCGCGCGCCGCGTACTCCACGATCATCCGGTCGGTCACCCACTCGACCGGCGCGCGGTCGTCGGTCCACGGCCGTGCCGCGCGATGGACGAGCTCCTCGTAGTCGCGGAGGAACAGATCGACCAGCGGCCGCAGGTCGGCGTGGACCCTGCGCGGGAGCGAGAAACCGTTGCCGTCGAAGCCGAGCAGGATCTTGTTGAACCGCAGTGCGGGCCAGACGGCGACGGCCGGGAACTCGTGCGTCAGCGTCGTGGCAATCCCGTCGAGCAGGCTCTCGTCGCCCGGCACGGAAGCCACGTTCAGCGCCAGGATCCCACCCGGCTCGAGCCGGTCGCGCGCGAGCCGGAAGAACTCGCGCGTGGCGAGGTAGAACGGGACGTACGGCTGGTGGTAGGCGTCGACCACGATCAGGTCGTAGCGCTCGTCGGTGCGGCGCAGGAACGGGCGCGCGTCGGCGTCGTGGACGGTCAGGTTCGGGTTGTCGCCCATGCCGAAGAACTCGAAGCCGACGTCGCTCACCGCAGGGTCGAGCTCGACGCCGTCGATGCGCGCGTCCGGGTAGTAAACGCCCATCGCACGCGCTGTCGTCCCGCCCGCGTTGCCGAGGATCGCGACCGACCGGAGCGGCCTGTCGAGGAGCGGTGGTAGCGCGAGGAACGCGTCCCAGACGCCCCCCGTCAGCACCGTGTCCGACCGCCAGACCGAGTGGACGGCCACACCCTCGTTCAGCCGCAGCAGCCGGCGCCCGTCGTCGCGCTCGACCACCTGGATGAACTGGTAGAGGGAGTCCTCCTCGTGCAGCAGGCCCGCCTCGGCCTTGACGGCGCCCGGCGGTATTGCCGCGAGCGCCGCGATCGCCGCCGCGAGCAGGACGGCCTTGCGGCCGAGCAGGAACGAGGCCGAGACCGCGAGCAGCGCCGCCGTTCCGAGCAGCGTCCGCTGCGTCCCCGCGAGCGGGATCGAGATCAGCGCCGGCACGAAGGTGCCGAGCAGCGAGCCGAAGGTCGAGAGCGCGTAGAAGCGCCCGGCGACGGCGCCGGCGCTCTCGAGGTCGGTCAGCGCGAGCCGGATCGCGAACGGCGAGACCATCCCGAGCAGGACGACCGCCGGCGCGAACAGGAGCAGGACGGCGAAGAAGGAGCCGATCACGGCGCCGGCCGACGCGTCGTCGAGGTTCCCGACCGCAGCATCGAGGAAGGGCCTGGCGACGAACGGCGTCATCGCGACCCAGATCGCGGCCGCGAGCACGATCAGCCCCAGCAGCCGACGCTCCGGCCGCCGGTCGGCGAGCCGCCCGCCGAGCCAGTAGCCGACGGCCAGCCCGGCGAGCACGATCCCGATCAGGTTCGCCCAGACGATCGTCGAGGAGCCGAAGTAGGGCGCCAGCATCCGCGAGGCGGCGATCTCGGTCGCGAGCGAGCCGGTGCCGGCGCCGAAGACGAGCGCCGCGAGAGCTGCGTGGCTGCGGTTCACGCCGCCGCGTCTTCCCGCGGGGCCCGCTTGACGACGACGACGGCGAAGTCGTCGGTCAGCTCGCCCTCGGCCCAGTCGCGGCACGCGGCGAGCGCCGCCTGCGCGATCCCCTGCGGCGACGACCCGCGCCGGTCGGCCAGCAGCGCGTCAAGCCGCTCGACGCCGAACTGCTCGCCGCCGCGCCGCGCCTCGATCACCCCGTCGGTGTAGACGACGACGATCGCGCCGGGCGGAAACGCGGCGGTGACGGTCTCGTAGGTCTGCGGTGCGTCGATCCCGAGCGCGAGCCCGCGCGCCGAGATCGACTCGACCGTTCCGTCCGGCAGCACGAGCCGCGGCGGCGGATGCCCGCCACTCGCGCACAACACCTCCCCGCCCGCTGCGTCGAAGACGACCTCGACCATCGTGATGAACCGGCCCGGCGCGATCTCCGAGGAGACGACCTCGTTGGCGGCGGCGAGGAACGTCCCCGGATCGGGATGCTCGCGCGCGAGCGAGCGGAACACGTACTTCGCCATCGCCATGTCCGCGGTCGCGTCGACGCCGTGGCCGGTGACGTCGCCGAGCACGACGGCGAGCCGGCCGTCGCCGAGGGTGAGGTAGTCGTAGACGTCGCCGCCGACCTCGACCCGCGCCGCCGACTCGTAGACGTCGCCGAGCTCGAGCCCCGGCAGCTGCGGCGCCTCGCGCGGGAGCAGCGAGCGCTGCATCGTGTCGGCGAACGCCTTCTGCTGACCGTAGAGACGGGCGTTGTCGATCGCGAGCGCGGCCTGGCCGGCGATCGAGAGCGCGGTCTCGGCGATCTCGCCCGCGACCGGGCGCCCCGGATGGAGCGAGATGATCGTCAGCGTCGCGAGCAGCTCCGACGGGGTGGCGATCGGGATCACGGCCGCGCTCGAGCCCTTGCGCAGGAACGGCGCCAGCAGCGCGAGCGCGCCGCCGAACGACTCGGCCAGATCGGCGTCGAGGACCAGCGGCTCGCTCCGCCGGAGCAGGGAGAGCAGCTCGTGCCGCGGCAGCTGCTGGGGCCGCGAGAGCAGCGCGCGCGCCGCCGGGTCGACGCGCTCGTCGTTGACGTGCACCGAGCGGGCGACCAGCTCGACGCCGCGCTCGTCGGGCATCCGGATCACGGCGGCGTCGACGCCGAGCAGCTCGACGATCGACGACGCGAGCACGTCCAGGGTCGTCCCCAGCGAGAGGCTCTGCGCGAACGTGCGCGAGATCTCGTGCTGCGCGTGCAGCCGCTTCGACTTCTCCTGCTCCGAGGCGAGCGCCTGCGTCAGATCGTCGTTCAACGTCGTCACCCGCTCGTGCAGCCGCGCGTTCTGCACCGCGACCGCGAGCTGCGCCGCGAGCGCAGTCAGAAGGGCGCGCTCGTTCTCGCTCAGCGGCCGCCGCTGGCGCGGATAGACGGCGAGAAGGCCGATCGGCTCGTCGCCGACGACGAGGCCGAGAGCCAGGGTCGATCGGATCCCCGACTCCGCGACCTGCGCCCGCACCTGCTCGAACCGCTCGTCGGTCGCCGCGTCGTCGATCTCGACGATGATCCCCGCCTGGCGCGAGTGCAGCGCCGCGGCGAGCAGAGCGTCGGCGACGGCCTCGTGCGGGCCGTCGATCCCCCTGCAGGCCGCGACGGTGATCTCCCCCTTCTCGGCCAGGTACACCGCGACGCGATCGGCGCCGAGGAGGTGGGCCACGCGCTCGATCGCCGTGTCCAGTGTGTGTGAGAGGGACAGCTGTGAGATCGCCTCGCCGACGACGGAGAGCAGGGCGCGGCTCCGCTCGAGCTCGAGCCCCGCGTCGCGTGCGCGCTCGGCCGAGCGCAGGGCATGTGCAGCGCGGACGGCGAAGCTCGCAAGCCTCGCGAGCGCGGGTTCGTCGGGGGCGCGACCGCCGGCGAACCGGATCTGGAGCGCGCCGAGCGCGGGCTGGCCGAGCTGCAGCGTCACGACCTGGGCCGCCGCGTCGCTCTCGACGGAGACCGTTCGCACGTCGTCGAGGCTCGCCCGGGCCGCACGACCGAGCGCCTCGCCGGCCACGATCGCGCCGTACGACCCGGCGAGCTCGAGGACGTCGTCGCGAAGCCGCCAGACGAGCGCCGCGTCCCCGCCGGCCGCGATTGCGGCAAGCCGTGCGACGCGCGCGGGCGCTCCATCGTCGGTCGCAACCGCGGCGAGCGCATCACCGGCGATGTCGAGCGCACCGGTTCCTGCCGCTCCGATCCGAACGCCGTCGAGCCGGGCCGCCAGCCCCGCGAGCTCCGACACGAGCAGTGCGAAGCGTGTCCCCTCGGGCTCGAACGGCGCCCGGCGGCGGCCGAGCTGGAGGGTGCCCTCGCCGTCGGCCGACTCGAAGGGAACGGACAGCGTCTCGGCGCCCTCGTCGAGCCGGCTGCGCACGAGAGCCGCCGCGCGGTCCGGCGACTGGACGCGAATCCCCTCGATCTCCGCGGCGAGACCGGCAGAGGCGGACCAGACCGATCGTGCGACGAGCCCGTCCGCCTGATCGGGCAGCCACAGCACCGCGACCTCCGCCCCGCTCCCACGGGCTGCCGCCTCGGCCAGCTCGGCGAGCGTCAGATCGAGGGAAGCGCCGCCGGCGAGCGACCGGGTCGCACCCGACAGCGTGGCGAGCGCCTCGGCCAGGTCGGAGCTCGCGTGGCTGCCGATCACGTCGATCCGATCAACTAGAGACCGAAGAGCCGCTCGACCTCGCGCCAGATCGTCAGCGTCAGCAGCACGCTGACGGCGATCAGGCCGAGCAGGACGAGCCAGAAGCGCAGGGAGGCGCGCCGCTTCGCGCGCGAGCGCTCGATGCGGGCTCGACGCCGCGCGCGTTCCTGGAGGTACGCCCGGTCGACGGCGACCGGGTCGAACGGCGGTACGTCGTCGCCTGCCCGAGAGTCCGTCGCAGGCTCAGCCATGCGACCAAGTCTAGTGACCACGGGGAGTGCGCGACGACGCTGCTAGGCGCGGGAGCGGGTGTACGGGCTCGTGGCGGGGCCCTCCCAGGAGCTCCCGCGACACATCGGGCACACGGGCAGCACTGCCCGCACGACCACGCCGTACCCGCAGTCGGCGCACCGGAACTCGCCGAGCGCCCGGCTGCCCGCCGCGAGGAAGTGTGGAACCCCGTCTGCGCCGGCCCTCGTGCCGACGCTCCCCGGTTCGATCTGCACGGCCCGTCAGACCCCCTGTCGTGACAGCACGTACCCGCGTGACTTTCACGGTCGATATGCCCATACTCTCGTCCGTGGAAACGCCCGACACGATCGAGGAGCCCCGCTGGGATCCCGCCGGTGAGCCTCCGGCCGCGCCGCGGCGAGGGGTGCCCTCGCTCTGGGGGCTCGGCGAGCGGATCACGTGGATCACGGGGCTCGTGCTCGCGCTCTCGGCCTTGACCGGGTGGTACTCGGGCGAAGGCGAAGGCGTGACCGTGAGCGTGATCGGCTGGCACACGGGCGTGCTTGGCAAGCTCGTGCTCGCGCTCGGCCTGCTCGCGATCCTGGTCGTCGGGCTGCGCCAGTGGGGCTTCGACCTGCCCGCCGCGGTGCCCGAGAGCCTCGTCGTGATCGCGCTGGGCGCGCTCTCGACGATCTTCGTGCTCGTGCGCGCGATCTCGATCCCCGACGAGTTCTTCTTCGCCGGCCGCGGGGTCGGCCTCTGGGTCAGCCTTGTCGCATCGGTGGCGCTGATCGGCGCAGGGCTGTTGCAAGCATCCGAAGAGCTGTAGCGATCGCAACGCCGAGGACGGCGCCGGCGATCACGTCGAACGGGTAGTGGACGCCGACGTAGACGCGCGAGACCGAGATCAGCGCCGCCAGCGCGAAGAGCGGCCAGCGCAGCCGCGGCACCGCGAGCGCGAGCACCGTCGCGCAGGCGAACGAGACGGTCGCGTGCCCCGACGGGAAGGAGTAGGTCGCGGGCAGCTCGACGAGCGTCTCCGGCTCGGGGTCGCCGACGGCCGGCCGGTCGCGCTCGATCCATTGCTTGAGGGCCCCGGAGACGCTCTCCGAGAGCAGGATCGCCGCCCCGACGCGCGTCCACAGCCAGGGGCGGCTCCACGAGAAGCCGGAGACCGCGACGGCGATCGCGAGCCAGACGAAGCCGAACGAGCCGGCGTAGGAGAGCGCCTCGAAGAACGGGTCGAGCGCGCCGACGCGGTTGTCGACGACCCAGTCGCGGAGCTCGCGGTCGAGCTCAGTCATGAGGCGTCCGACGCCTGGCCGCGAAGCGGCCCTTCAGGGATCTTCGCGCCGAGCGTCCGCGCTCGCGGATGCTCGGCTTGCGCCAGCAAGCTCAGACCGGGAGCTGCTGCTTGGTCGACTCGATCAGCGAGCGCGGGTCGAAGGGCTTGCCGATGAAGCCCTGAACGCCGCGGGACTCGGCCTCGGACGCAGCCTGCTCGTCGACCTTGCCGGAGAACATGATCACGGGGATCGCGCCGACACCGGTGTGCTCCTGGATCCGGCGCAGCGTCTCCCAGCCGTCGACCTGCGGCATCATCACGTCGAGCAGGATCAGGTCGGGCGAGCGCTCGCCGAGCGCCTCGAGCGCATCCTCGGCGCTCCCCGCCTCGCGCACCTCGTAGCCCTCGGCCTCGAGGTTGACGCGGACGTACTCGCGGAGGCGCTCGTCGTCGTCGACGATCAGCACGAGCGGCCCAGCGCCGGGCGACGGAGCCGACGCGGACGCACCGGGACCCGAGCGGTCGAGGAACTGGTCGAGGTCGGCGCGGCGATAGCGGCGGTGCCCGCCGGGGGTGTAGAAGGCCGACACGCGGCCGACGTCGGACCACTTGCGCATCGTGCTCTGGGCGACGCCGAGATACTTCGCGGCCTGCCCCAACGTCAGCCACTCGGGCTGCGCTGCGGCGGTGCCACGGTTGCCGTCGAACGCCATCGGCGGTGAACCTACCCAAACCTGACGGTATCTGAAACGCCGCGATCTGCCCGGCTTTCAGCCCGTGGTGACGGTGACGGTCACCGTCCGCTCGGCCGGCGGGAGCGGCTGCGGGTCGAGCGTGCGAACGTTGGTCACGATCCCGCCTGGGCTCGGGCCGTCCTCGAGCGCGCGGCCGATCGAGATCCCGAGCAGGAGCAGCGCGAGCAGCCCGAGCGCGGCGAGGGCCGGCCGGAGGAGCGGGTTGGGGCGCGACCGCGGCGGGCGCCGGGCAGGAGCGTTCACGGCTCGTAGTCCTGCGCGCCGCGGGCGTACTCGTGGAACGCAGCCGCCTCGACGAGCGACAGCGTCCGGGGCCACCCCGGAGCTGCCGCCTGCTCGGAGACGATCGCTCGGCTCCACCGCTCCGCGCCGACGTACGCCGCAGCGAGCTCCCGGAGCGTGAACACCCCGCCGACCCGGCGCCGCAGCTCGGCGGCGACCGCGTCGACCTGTGCGAACAACCTGTCCGGGCCCGGCTCCTGCCGCGCCTCGTCCTGCAGGCGCCGGTAGCCCTCCTCCCACTCGCGGCGGGCGCTCTCGACCTCGGCCTCGGTGATCACGGGCTCGATGCTAGACAGCACTGCGGTGGCCACAGCGGCTCGACCTCGGCCATGATCCTGTCGCCGAGCGCGTAGCCCGGGCTCGCGAGGGCATACGCAACGTGTGCGTGCAGGCACTTGAGGCGGCGCGGGTTCGCGCTGCCGCCGATCCCGAGCTCGAGCGACGAGCCCCCGTCACGGCCGACCTTGCCTCCCGCAAGCTCCCGGCGGAGCCGCCGCTGCTCGCCGGTCGCCCGATCGAGCTCCGCGGCGAGCTCCGGGTCTCGCTCGACCTCCGCGCTCCAGCGCTCGACGCCTCCCGCAGCCTCCAGGCGCGCGACCGCGGCGACCAGGTGCCCGCAGGTCAGGTAGTACATCGTCGGGAACGGGTCTCCCGCGTCGTCGTAGGGCCACTGCTCCGTGACCGCGGGAGCGCCGCCCGGGCAGCGCGCGGCTACGCGGCGGAATGCGCGGGGCGGCCGGCCGAGCTGCTGCTGCACGAGCGCGCGGTCATCCATCGCCGCCCAGGGTATTCGCGCGGGCCTTGGCGCGGGCATGCGCTCGCCGCCACTCGTCGACGCCCTTGACGATGAAGATCCGCTCGCCCGGCCGGACGAGGCGCATCCGACGAGCCTCGCGCGCCAGTGCGGTGACGGTCGCCGAGTCGGCGAGCCGCGCCTGCAGGCGCGCCCGCTCGCTCCGCAGCCGCTCGACCTCGGCGGTGCGCTCGTTCAGCGCCGACCGGGTCTCGAGGTAGCTCGAGAGCGGTTGGTAGTAGAGGAAGGCGACGAAGAGCGCAACGCCGGCGATGCACCAGCGCAGGAGCACGGTCGTCCGCTGTGGGCGCGATCGCTTGGCGGGCGCGCGCTTGCGCGCCTTCGCCGTTCGCGTGCCGGCGGGGGGTGTCCTGCGGGTGGCCACGCGGAACGATTCCGCGGCCGGCCGGCGGTTCCTCTAGGCGATCTCGACCTTGATCACGTTGGTCGAGCCGGGGATGTTCACCGCGGTGCCCGCGGTGAGGACGACGCGGTCCCCCTTCGCGACGATTCCCGTGCCGACCGCGGCGCTGAGCGAGGTCGCCCACAGCTCCTCGACGTCCGCGCACTCGGGGATGCTCACGGGCGTCACTCCCCACTCGAGCGCCATGTGCTGGAGCGAGTACTCGTGGTGGGTGAGGCCGATGATCGGCCGGCGCGGGCGAAGGCGTGCGACGGCCGAGGCCGTCCGGCCGGTGAAGGTGGGCACGAGCAGCGCGCTGGCCTCGAGCGCCTCGGCGATGTCGCAGGCGGCGTTCGACATCGCCTGGCCGACCGTCGGCTTCTCGTCCGCCTCGGGGATCTCGTGGCGGTAGTCGAGGCTCGGCTCGACCGCGCGCGCGATCCGGTCCATGTACGCGACCGACTCGAACGGGAACTCCCCGACGGCCGTCTCGCCGGAGAGCATGATCGCGCTCGTCCCGTCGAGGATCGCGTTCGCGACGTCGGACGCCTCGGCGCGCGTGGGCTCGGGCGCGTGGATCATCGACTCGAGCATCTGCGTGGCCGTGATCACCGGCTTCCCGCGCTCGAGCGCGCGCAGGATGATCCGCTTCTGCAGTAGCGGCACCTCGGCGGCGCCGATCTCGACGCCGAGGTCGCCGCGCGCGACCATGACCGCGTCTGCGGTCGTGAGGATGTCGTCGAGCACGGCGACCGCCTCCGCCTTCTCGATCTTCGCGATCACGTGCGCGGTCGATCCCGACGCCTCGATCAGCGTCTTCAGCGCCTGCACGTCGGACGCGGAGCGGACGAAGGAGAGCGCGACGAAGTCGACGTTGAGCTCGAGCGCGAACTGGAGGTCGTCGATGTCCTTCCGCGTCAGCGACGGGATCGGGAGCGCGACGCCGGGCAGGTTGACGCCCTTGTGCGAGCTGACGACTCCGCCGACGAGCACTTCGCAGTGCGCGCGGCCGCGATCGACGGAGATGACGCGCAGGCGCACCGACCCGTCGTCGATCAGCACGTCGAAGCCCGGAGCCAGCACCGAGCCGAGCACGGCCGGGGCGATCGGCAGGTCGTCGTCGCGGGCGACGTCCTCGCCCGCGATCGTCATCTCCGCGCCGCGCTCGAGCGTGACCGGGCTCGGGAGCTCGCCGATGCGGAGCTTCGGCCCCTGCAGGTCGGCGATCAGCGCCACGGGGCGCCCGACCTCGTCCTGCAGCGACCGGATCAGCTGCGCCGTCGCCCGATGGTCCTCCTGCGTGCCGTGCGAGAAGTTCAGCCGGGCCCCGTCGATCGTCTCCATCAGCTGCTTCAGCGTCGCGGGATCCGACGAGGCAGGCCCGATCGTGGCGACGATCTTGGTGCGGCGCGGGACGACGGCCATCGCCCGGAGACTAGCGGCGGGCCTTCGGGAAGGCGCTCCATCCCGGGTAGACCGCCCGGTCGCCGAGCTCGCCCTCGATCCGCAGGAGCTGGTTGTACTTCGCGGTGCGGTCGGAGCGGGCGGGAGCGCCCGTCTTGATCTGGCCGGTGCCGAGGGCGACCGCGAGGTCGCCGATCGTCGCGTCCTCGGTCTCGCCGGAGCGGTGCGACATCACGGCTGTGTAGCCGTTCTCCTGCGCGAGCCGCACGGCCTCGATCGTCTCCGTCAGCGTCCCGATCTGATTCACCTTCACCAGGATCGAGTTGCCGACCCCGCGCTCGATCCCCTCGCGAAGGCGCGCCGGATTGGTGACGAAGAGGTCGTCGCCGACGAGCTGGACGCGGTCGCCGAGCTCGCGGGTCAGCTGCGCCCAGGCATCCCAGTCGTCCTCCGCGAGGCCGTCCTCGATCGAGACGATCGGATAGCGGTCGCAGAGCTCCGCCCAGAAGGCCGGCATCTCGGCGCTCGCCTGCTCGCGTCCCTCGAAGCGGTAGACGCCGTCGTCGAAGACCTCGCTCGTCGCGGGATCGAGAGCGATTGCCACGTTCTCGCGGTGCCCGGCACGCTCTGCCGCCTCGAGGATCGCCTCGATCGCCGCCTCGCTCGACTCGAGGTCCGGCGCGAAGCCGCCCTCGTCGCCGACCCCGGTCGCGAGCCCGCGCTCGCCGAGCACCTGCTTCAGCGCGTGGTACACCTCGGCGCCCACGCGCAGGCCCTCGGCGAAGCTCGCCGCGCCGACCGGCACGACCATGAACTCCTGCAGGTCGATCGAGTTGGCCGCGTGCGCGCCGCCGTTGATCACGTTCAGCATCGGGACGGGCAGCGTCGCCGCGTCCTCGCCGCCGAGGTAGCGGTACAGCGGCTGCCCCACCTCGGCCGCGGCGGCCTTCGCGGCTGCGAGCGAGACGCCGAGGATCGCGTTCGCGCCGAGGCGGCCCTTGTTCTCGGTGCCGTCGAGGTCGATCAGCCTCCGGTCGAGCGCCTGCTGGTCGAGCGCGTCCATGCCGCCGAGCTCTCGCGCGATCTCGCCGTTGACGTTCGCAACCGCATTCGACACGCCCTTGCCGCCCCACTCCGAGCCGCCGTCGCGCAGCTCGACCGCCTCGTGGACGCCGGTCGACGCGCCCGAGGGGACGGCCGCGCGCCCGAGCACTCCCGAGTCGAGCTCGACATCGACCTCGACGGTCGGGTTGCCGCGCGAGTCGAGGATCCAGCGGCCGTGCACGCGCCTGATCGAGCTCATCGACTGCATCTTGGTCGATGAGCGCGGAGGGGGTGTGGGGGAACCGGGAGGTTCCCCCACGCAAATCGAAAGAAGGGGGCGAGCCGAAGGCGAGCGACGCTCATCCGAGTTGCTCCTTTGCCTCGTCGTAGTAGCGGTCCTGCTCGGCCAGCGGCAGCTCGCTCCAGCGCTCGCCTCGTGCCGCGGCGAGCTGCTCCGCCCGCTCGACGCGCTCGACGAACCGCATATTCGTACCGCGCAGCGCGAGCTCGGGGTCGACGTTCAGGCGCCGCGCCAGGTTGACGACCGTGAAGAGCAGGTCGCCGAGCTCGTGCGCGACCTTCGCGTCCGGCTCGGTCTCCGGGCTCGGCTCGCCGGTGCGGGCGACCTCCGCCTCGAGCTCGCCGAGCTCCTCGCGCACCTTCGCGAGCGGCCCCTCGAGATCCGGCCAGTCGAAGCCGGCGGCGACCGCGCGCCGCTGCAGCTTGCGGGCCTGCAGGAGCGCGGGCAGCGCGGCCGGGACGTCGTGGAAGATCCCCTCCCGCCCCTCCTGCTCGGACTTCACCTGCTCCCAGCGCTCGCGAACGCGCCCGGCCGTGTCGGCCTCGACCTCGCCGAAGACGTGCGGATGCCGGCGGACGAGCTTCGCATGGACGGCGCGCGCGACCTGCTCGAGGTCGCCTTCGCCCTGCTCCTCGAGCAGGAGCGCGAGGAAGTAGACCTGGAAGAGGAGATCGCCGAGCTCGTCGACCTGCTTGGCCGGGTCGCCGGACTCGGCGGCGTCGGCGACCTCGTACGCCTCCTCGACCGTGTGCGGCACGATCGTCCGGGCCGTCTGCTCGCGATCCCAGGGGCAGTCGCGGCGCAGCCGCCGCGTCAGCTCCTGCAGCTCCTCCAACGCCTCGCCGAGAGGCACTCCGCTACTCGGTCTGCGTCGTGGCGTTCGTGCCCGTGGCGGCCGCGGGCGGCGGGGTGAAGCCGGAGGCGTACGAGACCTTGTCCTCGTAGTCCTTCTTCAGCTCGTCGACCCACTTGGTCATCGCCTCGTTCTTCTCCGTCTGTTGGAGCTGCTGCTTGATCGAGGCCTTGACCTCCTTCAGCGGGGTCACCTTCGCAGGCTTCGTGTCGCCGAGCGGCTGGATGATGTGGTAGCCGAACTCGGTCTTGACCGGCTTCGAGATGTCGTTCTTCTTCAGCAGGAAGGCGGTCTGGTCGAAGGGGGCGACGGTCTGCCCCTTGGAGATCGTCAGCTTGCCGCCGTTCGCCTTCGAGCCGGTGTCCTCGGAGAAGCGCTTCGCCAGCGCGGCGAAGTCGGCGCCACCCTGGAGCTGCGCATAGAGGTCGTCGGCCTGCTTCTTCGTCTTGACGAGGATGTGGCGCACCTCGCGGCTCTCCGGCTGGCTGTACTGCGCCTTGTTCTTCTCGTAGTACTCCTCGATCTGCTTGTCGGTGACCTTCACCTCGCGGGTCACCTGCTCGAAGATCTTCTCCGAGATGATCTGGGCGCGGATGTCGTTGCGCACCTGCTTCTCGGTCAGGCCCTGCTCCTTCAGCTGCTTGTCGTACTTCTTCTTGTCGCCGCCGAAGTACTGCTTCTGGATCTGCTCGAGCCGTGCGTCGACCTGCTTGTCGGTCACCTCGACGTCGAGGCTCGAGGCCTCCTGCTCGAACTGCTCCCGCTGCACGAGGAACTGCACGGCCTGGTTGCGCAGGGTCTGGAACTCCTGGGAACCGGCGGCGGGAAACTCGCGCTTCTGGTTCTTGTAGCTCTTCTTCGCCTGCGTGGTCAGCGCCTCGTAGTCGCTGCGGGCGATCTCCTCGCCGTCGACGACCGCCACCGCATCGGCCGGCACGGCCTTGTCGCCGCCACAGCCGGCGAGCGCGACCGAAACGAGCGCGCAGAAGAGGAGGACGAGGCGAGAGATCTTCATGTGAGAAAGCTCCAGGTGTGTTCGCGTTTGGGGCGGGCTCAAGCCGCCTGACGGGCTTCCACGATAGCATCGACCAGCCCGATCGCCCCCGCGAGCGCCTCGGTTCGCTGCGACACCTCGCGCTTTGCGCTCGTGTAGACGGCGGTTTCGGACACGTCCCGGAGGGCCCGCAGCTCCGCGGATCCGAGCACCAGCGGGCCGACGGTGGCCCGGCCGCCGCGGTAGACGAGGTAGTCCGCGCCGAGCCGCGCCAGCTTCAGCTTCGCCTCCTGGATCGCGAACAGGTGCTCGACCGGCTCCGGGACGGGCCCGTATCGATCCTCGAGCGCCGCATGCAGTTCGCGCAGCTCGTCGTCGGACTCGGCGAGCGCGAGCCGGCGGTGGATGTCGATCTTGAGCGCCTCCGAGGAGACGTAGGTTGCCGGCACGTAGGCGTCAACGCGGGCGTCCACGCGCACCGGGCGCGTCGCCAGCCGGCGCTGGCCCTGGAGCTCGGCGACCGCCTCCGCCAGCATCTCGACGTAGAGCTCGAAGCCGAGCGCGGCGACGTGGCCCGACTGCTCGGCGCCGAGCAGGTCGCCGGCGCCCCGGATCTCGAGGTCGCGCATCGCGATCTGGAAGCCGGCTCCGAGCTCCGTGTGGTCGGCGAGGGTCGAGAGCCGCGCCCGCGCCTCCGGCGAGAGCTCCAGCGCATCCGGATAGAGCAGGTATGCATGCGCGGTCACGTCGGAGCGGCCGACGCGGCCGCGGATCTGGTAGAGCTGGCTCAGGCCGAGCACGTCGGCGCGCTCGACGATCAGCGTGTTGGCCTGCGGGATGTCGATCCCCGACTCGATGATCGTCGTCGAGACGAGCACGTCCGCGTCGCCGCGCAGGAACGCGTGCATCTTCTCCTCCAGCTCGCGCTCCTTCATCTGCCCGTGCGCGACGATGAAGCGGAGCGTCGGGCAGAGCTGCTGCAGCTTCTCCGCCGCCTCCTCGATCGTCTCGACCCGGTTGTGGAGGTAGAAGGCCTGGCCGCCGCGCTCGATCTCGCGCTCGAGCGCGGTCTTGACGAGCTCCTCGTCGTACTCGCCGACCGTGGTGCGGATCGGGCGACGGCCCTCCGGCGGCGTCTCGATGATCGAGATGTCGCGCAGCCCCGAGAGGGACATGTGCAGCGTGCGCGGGATCGGCGTCGCGGAGAGCGCGAGCACG
>JANPKC010000049.1:0-1893 GCA_031425855.1 Actinomycetes bacterium
TCAGCCGGGGAACGGCGAGGCGCACGACGCCGGGCGCCGACGCGAGCTCGCCGAGCACGACGCGCAGCGGGTGCGCAGCCCCGACCTCCTCGTCCCGGTAGCTGGCCAGGACGAGGGTGCGAGCCCCGTCGATCCGGCGGCCGAGCACGCGCAGGACGTCGAGCGACGCCGCGTCGGCCCAGTGCACGTCCTCCAGCACGAGGACGCGGTCGAGGGCGAGCGCCGCCGCCGCCACGCGGCGAGGCTCGCCGGGCTCGAGGCCGAGGTCGAGGAACGGCCCCAGCGGCGTCGGCGCGGCCAGGTTCTCGCACCAGCCGTACAGCGCGTCCTCACCCTCGGCGAACGCGCGCAGGAGCGATGTCTTGCCGACGCCCGCCTCGCCCCCGACGAACACGAGCCGCCCGCCGGCTGCGCGCGCCGCGGCGAGTTCCCCGAGCAGACCGTCCCGCTCGAGCAGCTCGCTCACGTGGCGACTAGCGCGTCTGCGGGAAGCCGAGGTCGACCTTCGACGTGGCCGGGTCGGGCCAGCGCGAGGTGACGACCTTGCCGCGAGTGTAGAAGTTGATTCCCTCCGGCCCGTAGATGTGTGTGTCCCCGAAGAGGCTCGCCTTCCAGCCGCCGAACGAGTAGTAGGCGACCGGCACCGGGATCGGGACGTTGATCCCGACCATCCCGGCCTCGACCTCGAACTGGAACTGACGGGCAGCGCCCCCGTCGCGGGTGAAGATCGCCGTCCCGTTGCCGTAGGGGTTCTCGTTCACGAGCTTGACGGCCTCGTCGTAGGTGCCGACGCGCGTGACGCCGAGGACGGGGCCGAAGATCTCGTCCTTGTAGGCGTCCATCTCGGGCGTGACGTCGTCGAGGAGGGTCACGCCGAGGAAGAAACCGTCGCCCTCCGGTGCCGTCTCGCGGCCGTCGACGACCACTGTGGCACCCTGCTCGGCGCCGCCTTCGATGTACGACGCGACCTTGTCACGGTGCTCGCGGGTGACGAGCGGGCCCATCTCGACGCCCTCGTCGAGCCCGTTGCCGACCTTGATCTTGGGGAGCCGAAGCTTGATCGCCTCGACGAGCCTGTCGCCCGCGTCGCCAACCGCGACCACCTGCGAGATCGCCATGCAGCGCTCGCCCGCCGAGCCGTAGGCGGCGCTGACCGCCGCGTCGGCGGCCATGTCGATGTCGGCGTCGGGGAGCACGATCATGTGGTTCTTCGCGCCGCCGAGCGCCTGCACGCGCTTGCCGTGCTTCGTCCCCGTCTCGTAGATGTAGCGGGCGATCGGGGTCGAGCCGACGAAGCTGACCGCGGTCACGTCCGGGTGCTCGAGGATCGCGTCGACCGCGACCTTGTCGCCGTGGACGACGTTGAAGACGCCGTCCGGGACGCCGGCCTCCTTGAGCAGCTCGGCGGTCCACACCGACGCCGAGGGGTCCTTCTCGGACGGCTTCAGGACGAAGGTGTTCCCGCACGCGAGCGCCGGGGCCCACATCCACATGGGCACCATCGCGGGGAAGTTGAACGGCGTGATCCCGGCGACGACGCCGAGCGGCTGACGGATCGAGTAGACGTCGATCCCGGTCGAGGCCTGCTCGGACATGCCGCCCTTGAGCAGGTGCGGGATCCCGCAGGCGAACTCGATCACCTCGAGCCCGCGCGTCACCTCGCCCATCGCGTCGGAGAGCACCTTACCGTGCTCGGCGGTGAGGATCCGAGCCACCTCCTCGCGGCGCTCGTGCAGGAGCTCGCGGATCGCGAACATGATCTCCGCGCGCTTCGCGAGCGAGGTGGCGCGCCAGGCCGGGAAGGCCGCCTTGGCCGCAGCGACGGCGGCCCCGACCTCCTCCACCGTCGCGAGGTCGACTTCGCCGGACTGCTGTCCGAGCGCGGGGTCGAAG
>JANPKC010000050.1:0-5545 GCA_031425855.1 Actinomycetes bacterium
TCCCGAGCGCACCGAAGCTGATCGAGACGACAGCCGCGAAGCCGAACAGGACGAGGATTCCGAGGGCGCCGGAGGCGAAGTCGACACCGACGATCAGGCCGACCGAGATGTAGAACGCCGCCTGGACGAGGCCGAGCACGACGGCGCCCGCGAGCTGGCCCGCGATCAGCGCGGCGCCTCGCATCGAGGTCAGCGAGAGCCGGTTCAGGAAGCCCGTCTGGATGTCCTTCGCGAGGTCCGTGCCCGCGTTCATCGTCGAGAAGAGCGCGCCCTGGATGAATGGGACGGCGAGCGCGAACGCGACGAAGGAGTCGGTCGGGAAGCCGGGCAGCTTGGTGGACGCGTCGAGCCCGCCCGAGTTGACGAGCAGCAGCAGCATCGGGAAGACGAGCGGGAAGACGACCGCAGCCGGCTGGCGGCTCGTGCGGACGATCGACCGGCGCGCCACGGCGCCGACCTGGCTGAGGACGGGGCTCACGCGGCCGAGGGTGCGGCGTCCGGCTCGTCCTCGCCGGCGCCCTCCAGCGAGCGGCCGGTCTTGGCGAGGAAGACGTCGTCGAGCGAGGGAGCCTGGATCTCGAGGCTCGCGAGGGTGAGGCCCGCGTCGTCGACGGCGCGCACGACCCCCGGCAGCCCGGCGAGACCGTCGCGGAGCCGGACGACGACCTCCCCCGTGCCGCCGTCCAGCGACTCGCCGAAGGGGGCGAGCGCCGATGCCAGCCGCTCGCGCTCGCCCTGCTCGACAGGGGTGGCGTGGACGCTCGGCAGCCCGATCTCGGCCTTGAGGGCCTCCGGCGTCCCTTCGGCGACGATATGGCCGTGGTCGATGATCCCGACCCGGTTCGCGAGCACGTCGGCCTCCTCGAGGTACTGCGTCGTCAGGAAGACCGTGACGCCGTCGTCCCGCGCGAGCCGCGCCACCTCGTCCCAGAGCGCCGTCCGGCTCTGGATGTCCAGCCCCGTCGTCGGCTCGTCGAGGAAGAGGATTCGCGGCCGGTGCACGAGCGCGAGCGCGAGGTCGAGCCGGCGCTTCATCCCGCCCGAGTAGCCGCCGACCTTGCGGTCGGCCGCCTCGGTGAGGCCGACCCGGTCGAGCAACTCCTCCGACCGCGCCTTCCGCTCGGCGCGCGGGATCCCCTGCAGCGTCGCCTGGAGGCGCAGGTGGTCGCGCCCGGTCAGCATCGGGTCGAGCGCGGCCTCCTGCAGGGCGGCGCCGATCACGCTCCGCACCTTCGGGCCCTCGGCGACGACGTCGTAGCCGCCGACACGCGCCGTGCCCGAGGTCGGCGGCAGCAGCGTCGTCAGCATCAGCACGGTCGTCGACTTGCCGGCCCCGTTCGGGCCGAGGAAGCCGTAGATCTCGCCCGGCTCGACGCGGAGGTCGATCCCGTCGACGGCGCGCGGCCCCTTCTTGAACTCGCGGACGAGCCCTTCGACCTCGATGCTGTTCGTCCGCTCCACGGCGGCACACTAGCGGCGCCGGAGCGATCTGCTGGCGAGGCGACTAGGCCTTCGCGGGAGCACCCGGCGCGAGCCAGACGACGCCGAGCGGCGGCAGCGTGACCTCGGCGGAGTGCTCCTGCTCGTTCCACGGCGTCTTCTCGGCCTCGATCCCGAGCCCGTTGCCGACGTCGCTGCCGCCGTAGAAGCGCGAGTCCGTGTTCATGACCTCGTGCCAGGTGCCGCCCTTCGGCAGGCCGAGCCGCCAGCCCTCGCGCACGACCGGAGCGAAGTTGCACGCGACGACGATCCAGCGACTCGCGTCCTCGGTCCGCCGCGCGAACGCGAGCACGTTCTCGTTCGCCGCGTTCGGCTCCAGCCAGACGAAGCCCTCGTGTGAGTGGTCGAGCTCCCAGAGCGCGGGCTCGTCCGCGTAGGCGCGGTTGAGGTCGCGGACGAGGGCGAGCATCCCGGCGTGGTCCGACTCGTCGAGCAGGTGCCAGTCGAGCGACCCCGCCGGCTCGCTCCACTCCTTCTCCTGCGCGAACTCGCCACCCATGAAGAGGAGCTGCTTGCCCGGGTGCGCCCACATGTAGCCGTAGAGCGCGCGCAGGTTCGCGAAGCGCTGCCAGCGGTCGCCCGGCATCTTCCCGAGCAGCGAGCGCTTGCCGTGCACGACCTCGTCGTGCGAGAGCGGCAGGACGAAGTTCTCGTTCCAGGCGTAGACCATCGAGAAGGTCAGCTCGTGGTGGTGGAAGCGCCGGTGCACTGGTTCCTTGGAGACGTACTCGAGCGTGTCGTGCATCCAGCCCATGTTCCACTTGTGGCCGAAGCCGAGGCCGCCGAGGTAGGTCGGCCGGGAGACGCCCGGCCATGCCGTCGACTCCTCGGCGATCGTCATCACGCCGGGCTCGTGGCCGTAGACGACCTCGTTCAGCTCGCGCAGGAACGAGACGGCCTCCAGGTCCTCGCGACCGCCGTGGGCGTTCGGCACCCACTCGCCGGCCTTCCGCGAATAGTCCAGGTAGAGCATCGACGCGACCGCGTCGACCCGCAGGCCGTCCGCGTGGTACTCGCGCAGCCAGTAGAGCGCGTTCGCGAGCAGGAAGTTGCGCACCTCGTTGCGGCCGAGGTTGAAGATCAGCGTCCCCCAGTCCGGGTGCGAGCCGCGGCGCGGATCCTCGTGCTCATAGAGCGCGGTGCCGTCGAAGCGCGCGAGCGCGAACTCGTCCCGCGGGAAGTGCGCGGGCACCCAGTCGAGGATGACGCCGATCCCCGCCTGGTGGAGGGCGTCGACGAGGGCGCGGAACTCGTCCGGCTCCCCCATCGTCGAGACCGGCGCGTAGAAGCCCGTCACCTGGTAGCCCCAGGAGCCCGAGAACGGGTGGTGCATCACGGGCATGAACTCGACGTGCGTGAAGCCGAGATCGTCGGCGTACGCGACGAGCTGCTCCGCGAGCTCCTTCCACCCGAGCCCGAGCCGCCACGACTCGGCGTGCACCTCGTAGACCGAGATCGGCTCCTTGAGCTGGTCGAAGCTGCGGCGGCGCTCGAGCCAGGCGTCGTCTCCCCACTCGTACCGCGAGCGGTAGATCCGCGAGGCGGTCTTCGGCGGGATCTCGGCGTGGAACGCGAACGGATCGGCCTTCAGGCGCAGGTTGCCGTCGGCACCGTGCACCTCGTACTTGTAGGCGTCTCCCTCCGAGGCCTCCGGGACGATGCCGGCCCAGATCCCGGACGCGCCCTGCGGCTCGAGCGGCTGCGCGCGGCCGTCCCAGAGATTCCAGTCGCCGACGACGGCGACCGCGCGCGCGTTCGGCGCCCAGACCGCGAACGAGATCCCCTCGTCGGTGACGTGGGCGCCGAGCCGCTCGTAGATCCGCTCGTGCCGGCCTTCCCCCGCGAGATGAAGGTCGAGCTCCCCCAGCTTCACGCCTGCTCCAGCATCCGCAGGATCCCGGCGACGGGGATCGCGACCCAGTCGGGCCGGTTGTGCAGCTCGTAGCGGAGCTCGTAGACCGCCTTCTCGAGCTCGAACACCATCAGCAGGCGCTCGACCTGGTCGCGGCTGGACGGGAGGAGCGACGGCTCGGCGACGTCGAGGTAGCCGTCGAGGAACTCGCTCCGGCAGCGCTCCTCCCAGTCCGCGGGCGGGTCGACGCCGCGCTGGATCTTCGCGGCCGACGCGGCATACGCGAAGGAGCGCAGCATCCCGGCGACGTCGCGGAGCGGCGAGGTCTTGCGGCGCCGCTCCGGCACCGACCGGGCGGGCTCGCCCTCGAAGTCGAGGATCAGCCAGTCGTCCTCGTTCGTCCACAGCGCCTGGCCGAGGTGGTAGTCGCCGTGCGTCCGGATCACCCGGCCGACATGGCCGATGTTCGTCAGCAGGCGCAGATGGTCGCGCACCTCCTCGCCGCGGCCGCGAACCTGCTCCAGCGCCGGCGACTCGGGGAGCGACGTGAAGACGTGCTCGATCTCCTCGTCGATCGAGGCGGAGAGGAGCGCGAGCGCCTCGGTGCTCGGGTCCTCGGGCGCGAAGTGCGGGTCGCCCGGGTCGGACGCGAGCGCGTTGTGCAGCAGCGCGGTCACCTCGCCCAGCCGCCGGGCGTGCTCCGGGATCCAGTCGGGCTCGTCCCCGGCGAGCGTGTCGAGCGCGATCTCCCAGCCGTCGCCCCTCGCGGGGACGAACTCCTGCACGATCGCGAGCGTCGCCTCGAGCGGCCGGCCCTCGTAGGCGATGTAGCCCTCCAGCGCCGCCGTGTGCTCGAAGCCGCGCTCGGTGAGGAAGCGCAGCACCTCGAGCTCCGGGTTCATCCCGGGCGCGATCCGGCGGTAGAGCTTGAGCGCGTAGCGCTCGTCGAGCACCAGCGAGCTGTTCGACTGCTCGGCGCCCATCGGCCGCGCCGACTCGACCTCGGCGGGCAGCTCCCCCGTCGAGCGGAAGGCGATCGTCGCCTCGCCCGTCTCGAGCGACGAGCCGAGCCGCATCAGCTCGAACATCCTGCGCGCGAGCTCGGGGTCGGCGATCGCGTCGTACGCGACCCAGCCCTCGGTCTCCGCGATCACCGACTCCTGCCAGCCCTCCTCCGTCGGCCGGAACCCGAGCGGGAGGTGGTAGAGGTCGTGCGTCTGCAGCCCGTAGCGCACCTCGACGATCGCGATCGCGAGGATCGGCGGCTCGCCGGGGGTGACGCCCGCGTCGAGGACGCGCGCGTCGAGGACGTCCTTCGACTTGCCGCCGAACCAGCGCTGCGACGCGATCGTCCCCAGCAGCACGAGGCCGTCGAGGAAGTGGAGGTCGCCGCTCTCGATGCGGCTCTTCAGGTCACTCGTCATCGGCAGGGTCCTGGAGCTGGAACCAGAAGAAGCCACGCGGGCCGAGCGTGAGCAGGTAGGGCAGCTCGCCGATCCGCGGGAAGCGGGTGTTCCCGAGCATCTCGACCGGGACGCGGCCCGAGAACCTGGAGAGGTCGAGCTCGACCGCCTGCGCCGTGCGCGCGAGGTTGTGGACGCAGAGGATGATGTCCTCGGAGAACGAGCGGATGTGGGCGAAGATCTTCGGGTTCTCCGGCCGGAGCACGCGGTAGTCGCCGACGCCGAAGACGGGGTGCTGCTTGCGCAGCTCGACGAAGCGGCGCAGCCAGCGAAGGAGCGAAGTCGGCAGCCGCAGCTGCGCCTCCACGTTCACCGCCTGGAAACCGTAGACCGGGTCCATCAGCGGCGGCAGGTAGAGCTGCGCGAAGTCGGCGCGCGAGAAGCCGCCGTTGCGGTCGCCCGTCCACTGCATCGGGGTCCGGACGCCGTCGCGGTCGCCCAGGTAGACGTTGTCGCCCATCGCGATCTCGTCGCCGTAGTAGAGGACGGGCGAGCCAGGAAGCGAGAAGAGGATCGCGTGCATCAGCTCGATCTCGTCCCGGCCGCCGTCGAGGAGGGGGGCGAGCCGGCGGCGGATCCCGAGGTTGAGCTTCATCCGCGGATCCTTTGCGTACTCGGCGTACATGTAGTCGCGCTCCTCGTCCGTGACCATCTCGAGCGTCAACTCGTCGTGGTTGCGGAGGAAGAGGCCCCACTGAGCGTTGTCGGGAATGGCCGGCGTCCGCTCGAG
>JANPKC010000051.1:0-1788 GCA_031425855.1 Actinomycetes bacterium
AGGTTGACCCAGTGGCCGGCCTCGTGCACCAGGGTCATCCCGAGGTCGTACGCGCCCGCGTACTGGTCGGACGTCTTCACCATCGACGCCCAGTCGAAGACGATCCCGTCCAGATAGAGGTTCGAGTCGGGCAGCCCCGGCAGGTACGCCCAGCCGAGATACGGGCCGGCCGTGGTCGAGTACACGTTCAGCGTCTCGAAGCCGCCGCGATGCAGGGCGCGCTTCATCGGCCGCTCTGCGGAACCGGTGATGCCGCCGTAGAACCAGTCGGCGTTGTCCGTGCGGGTAACGCCGGCGAGCTGGAACCTGAAGCCGGACGGCACGCCGCCGTAGAAGCCGGCGAACGCGAGATTGAGCACCGTCATCTGCTGGTCGATCTGCGCCTGCGTGACGTTTCCGATCGCACCGTCGCTGACGATGTGGAACCAGACGGGCACGGTCGCCTTGAACTTGGGCCCGCCCTTGCCCTTGGCCGAGGTGGGCATCTCCTCGTAGGTGACGTTCAACGACGGCTCGCGCGTGACGTTGCCCGCCCCGCGAGCGGTGCCCGCGGTGGCCGTGAGCGACGAGAGACCGTCGAACGTGCCGGTCCCCGCAGCCTCCCAGCCCGTACAGAGAGCGGCGTGCCCCGCCGCGGCTCCCGGGCCTGCCGTGGCCGCCACGGCCGCCAGCGCGGCCGCGGCCAGGACGATCAGCTTTCTCATTCCCCTTCCCCCTTCGTGTCGTACGACGTGATGCAGGTTAGGTGGTGCAAAACCTTCTTGCAACCCGGGCCGGCCACCCGCGTGGCGTTAGGGTTGCGCGGGTGGAGCTGACCGCCCGGATCGTCACCCTGCGCCTGGCCGAGACGTTCGTGATCGCTCGCGAGGCGAGCGACGAGGACGACGTCGTCCAGGTCGAGCTGCGCCACGAGGGCGTCTCCGGCTTCGGCGAGGGCGCACCGATCGAGCGCTACGCGGAGTCCGGCGAGTCGGCGCTCGCCTACCTCGAGGCGGCGGGCGGCGAGCTCGGCGACGACCCGTTCGCGCTCGAGGAGATCGAGAACCGGCTGCCGCCCGGCGAGAACGCGGCGAAGGCGGCGCTCGACGGGGCGCTGCACGACCTGCAGGGGAAGCTCCTCGGCGTCCCGGTGTGGAAGCTGCTCGGGCTGCCGCGAACGGGACCGCCGACCTCGTGGACCGTCTGGCTCGGCGACCCCGACGACATGGCGCGCCGGGCCGAGCAGGCGGCGACGCGGTTCCGCAGGCTCAAGTTGAAGATCGGCGGCGGCGACGGCCTCGACGTCGAGCGCGTTCGGGCCGTCAGGGGCGTCACCGACCTGCCGCTGATGGTCGACGTCAACGAGTGGTGGTCGCTCGACGAGGCGCTCGACGCGCTGCCGCAGCTGGCGGAGCTCGGCGTCGAGTACTGCGAGCAGCCGCTTCCCGCGGGCGACGAGGGAGGGCGGGCCCTGAAGGAGCGCTCGCCGCTCCCGATCTACGTCGACGAGGACTGCCACCGGCTCGACTCCGTCGCCGCCTGCGCCGAGGTGGCGCACGGGATCAACATCAAGCTCGCGAAGGCGGGCGGGATCCGCGAGGCGATCCGGATGGCGCACGCGGCCCGCGCGCTCGGCCTCGGCGTCATGCTCGGCTGCATGATCGAGTCCGGGCTCGGGATCGCGGCCGGCTGCGTCGTCGCGCCGCTCTGCGACCACGTCGACCTCGACGGCAACCTCCTGATCGCCGAGGACCCTCGGCCCGGGGTCGACTTCGTCGACGGCGTCCAGGTGCCGTCCGACCGTCCGGG
>JANPKC010000052.1:0-1519 GCA_031425855.1 Actinomycetes bacterium
GGCGCGACCCCGTGCCGGATCGCGCCCGACCTGGACGCGCAGAGACCGCGTGATCCTCGGCATCGAGACCTCGTGCGACGAGACCGCGGCCGCCCTGGTGACGGCCGACGGCGAGATCCGCGCCAACGTCGTCTCGTCGCAGGCCGAGCTGCACGCCCGCTACGGCGGCGTCGTCCCCGAGGTCGCCTCGCGCCGGCACCTCGAGCTCGTCGGCCCGGTCGTGCGTGAGGCGCTCGCCGACGCCGGAGCGACGCTCGACGACGTCGACACGGTCGCGGTCACCCAGGGTCCCGGGTTGGTCGGAGCGCTCCTCGTCGGCGTCTCGGCGGCGAAGGCGCTCGCGTGGGCACGGGGCCTGCCGCTGGCTCCGGTCGACCACCTGCACGGCCACGTCGCTTCGCTCTTCCTCGGCGAGGATCCCGTCGAGCCGCCGTTCCTCTGCCTGCTCGCGAGCGGCGGGCACACGCTGCTGCTCGACGTCCGCGAGCACGGGGGCTTCACCGTGCTCGGGACGTCGATCGACGACGCGGCCGGAGAGGCGTTCGACAAGGGCGCGCGGCTGCTCGGGCTCGGCTACCCCGGCGGGCGCGAGATCGATCGGCTCGCAGCGGACGGCGACCCGGACGCGTTCTCCTTCCCAGTCGCGCGGCTGGACGGGCTCGACTTCTCGTTCTCGGGCGTGAAGACGGCGTTGCTCTACACGGTGCGCGACCTCGGCGATGAGGCGCAGGCCCGAAAGGCGGACCTGGCCGCGTCGTACCAGCGCGCAATCGTGCGGGCGCTCGTGGAGAGGACGCGTGCCGCGGCCGAGCGGGAGGGGCACGAGCAGATCGCGGTCGTCGGCGGCGTTGCCGCGAACTCGGAGCTGCGCGAGTCGCTCCCCGGCGCCCGCTTCGCCCCCCTCGAGCTCTGCACCGACAACGCGGCGATGATCGCGTCCGCGGGCCGGTACGGCAGGCGCCTTCCCTATCCTCGTTACCTTGATCTCGACGCGTATGCATCGCGGGCCTGACCGCCGCAGGCTGGCCGGCGCTCTCGCCGTCACCGTGGCGCTGCTCGGCGCCGGCGGCGGCCAGGGTGCGCAGTCCCCGGTCGCGCCGGATGAGGGCGCCGCCGCCTGGCGCGGGTTCGTCGACGGCGACCGCGCCGCGATCGCGATCGGCCAGCGGATGATCGTCGTGCTCAAGAGCCCGTCCCTCGCGGACCGGATGGCGGAGGCGGGAGGAACGGCGACGGAGTCGGCGATGCGGCAGTGGACGGCCGGGGCGCTCGCGGCGCAGAAGCAGATCGCGGCCCGGCTCTCGCGCGAGGGGATCCAGCTCGTGCCGGACTTCGTCTACACGCGCACGTTCAACGGCTTCGCCGCCCCGATCGACGGGCGCGCGCTCGCCCTGCTCGAGCGGGACGAGGACGTGCTCGGCGTCTATCCGGTGCGGGCGGCGTACCCGGCTGCCCTCTCCGCGGCCGAGTTGCGCGGCGCCGCCTTCGCCCCCGGGGCCGGACGGCGTCCCGAGCTCGG
>JANPKC010000053.1:0-5046 GCA_031425855.1 Actinomycetes bacterium
GTGATCGCGGCCTGCTCCGCGTTCGCGGAGCGCTCGGGCGCCGCCGGGCTCCGCTTCGAGCGCGGCGAGATCGCGGGCTTCGACGCCGCAGGAAGCGTCGATCTCGTCGTCAGCCTGCACGCCTGCGACACGGCCACCGACGACGCGCTCGCCCAGGCGGTTCGCTGGGAGGCGGATGCGATCCTCGCCGTCCCGTGCTGCCAGAAGGAGGCCTATCGGCAGCTCGAGAGCCCGCTGCTCGCGCCCCTCCTGCGCCACGGGCTTGCAAAGGAGCGCTTCGCGGCGCTCGTGACCGACACGCTCCGTGCGCAGCTGCTCGAGCTGCACGGCTACCGGGCGCAGCTCGTCGAGTTCGTCCCGCTCGAGCACACCGCGAAGAACGTCCTGATCCGGGCGACGAGAGGCGCTCCCGCAGGGCCCCGGACGCGGCGCGCCTACGAAGAGCTGCGCGACTCGCTCGGGCTCGACCCGGCGCTCGAGCGGCTCCTCACCGCCTCGTGAACACGTAGTCGTTCGCCTTCGCCTGCATGTGGCAGGCCGCGCAGCCGGACTCGGGGAAGCCGACCTTCGTGAAGCGCGCGTTGGCGGACGAGCGCGTGAACTCCTCCCACCGCCAGCCGCCGTTGGCGGACGCCTTCACCCGGCGCATGGTCGCGACGAGCGACAGCCAGCGCTTGCCGGGCGGCGTCGCCGTCTTGACGACGATCGTGCCGAGGGGGTAGCGGCGGCCGGTCTTCCGCTTGCTCGCGTAGACGTTCTTGACGCCCTGATGGGCGGCCGAGCCGCCGCGGATCGGCTTCGCGTTCAGCTTCGGCCACGTCGCGTAGCCGTTCACGTACGCGGGCAGGCCGTTCGCGTCGGGCTGGGCGGAGACCGAGCCGGAGACCGAGAGAGCGGCGAGCGCGATGAGCAACGCGAGCGCCCTCACTCGAGCCCGCCGACGTCGAGGACGACCGTCTTCAGATCGGTCATGTCGAGCATCGTGTAGCGCCCGCCGATCCGGCCCCAGCCGCTGCGCGTCCCGGACGCGCCGCCGAACGGCTCGTGCGCCTCCCAGTAGTCGGTCGAGTCGTTGACGACCACGTTGCCGACCTGGAGGTTGTCCAGGTAGCGGAACGCCCGCCTGAGGCTCTTCGTGTAGACCGCCGCCTGGAGGCCGAGATGCGAGTCGTTCGCGACCTCGAGCGCGTGGTCGTCGCCGTCAACGAGGATCAGCGGCACGATCGGGCCGAATGTCTCGTCGCGGTTGATCAGCGTGTCGACGCCGACGTTCGTCAGCACCGTCGGCTGCCAGTAGAGGTCGGTCGGGCGGCCGGTCTCGCGCGAGCCGCCGAGGACGACCTCCGCGCCCTTCGCGACCGCGTCCTCGACGTGCGCGTCCATCTTCGAGGCTGTGGGCTCGTTGTTCATCGGGCCGACGAGCGTGTCGTCGGCGAACGGGTCGCCGAGCTTCCACTCCGCCGACGCCTTCACAACCTCCGCGAGGAAGTCGTCGTGCACGCGCCTGTCGACGAGCACGCGCTCCGTCGCGCAGCAGACCTGACCAGCGCAGAAGAAGCCGCCGAAGACGGCGCCCTTCGCGGCCAGCGCCAGATCGGCGTCCGCGCAGACGACGACGGGGCCGTTCCCGCTGGCCTCGATCAGGCTGCGCTTGAGCCCGGCTGCCCGCACGATCTTCTCCGCAGTGGGATGCGAGCCGACGAAGCCGATCGCATCGACGTTCGGGCTCGTGATCAGCGCCTCGCCGACCGCGCCGTCGCCGTAGATCACGTTGACGACGCCGTCGGGCAGGCCGGCGTCGGCCATGATCTGCATGAAGTTCGCCATCGCGATCGGCGTCCACTCGGACGGCTTGATCACGATCGTGTTGCCGGCGGCGATTCCGGGCGCGATCAGCTCGACCGGGATCAGCGTGGGGAAGTTCCAGGGCGTGATCGCCGCGTAGACCCCGTTCGGCTTGCGGAAGGTGAGGATCCGCTTGTTCGGGTCCTGCGAGGGGATCACCGCCGACTCCATCCGCTTCACGTCCTCGGCCGCGATCCGGAAGTTCTCGGCCGTCTCGTCGATGTCCGCGAGCGCCTCGGCCGCGTAGGGCTTGCCCTGCTCGAGCGAGAGCTCGCGCGCGAACTGCTCGCGCCGCTCGACGATCAAGTCGGCGATCGCGTGGCAGACGGTCGCGCGCTCCCAGGCCGAGAGCGCGGCCCACGCCGGCTGGGCGTCGCGGGCGGCGCGCGTCGCCCGCTCGACGTCGGCGACGCTCGCGTTCGGCGCCGTCGCGAGCGTCTCGCCGGTGACGGGCGAGACGATCTCGCGCGCGGTCTCGCCGGTCGACGCGGCCCAGTCGCCGCCGATGAAGTTGTCGAGGGTTCGCGTCTGCGTGGCTGCCACGGAAGCTCCTTTCAGATGCCGGTGGCCGTGCGGGAGCCGGACCGGCGGAGGACGAGGTAGGCGACGACGATCGCGGCGATCGTGAGGCAGAGGATCATCACCGCGAGCGCGTTGACGACGGGCGAGACGCCGAAGCGGAGCGACGAGAAGATGAAGAGCGGCAGCGTCGACGTGCCGGCGCCGGAGACGAAGAACGACGTGTAGAAGTCGTCGAAGGAGAAGGTGAAGGCGAGCAGCCCGCCGGCGAGGATCGCGGGCGCGAGCCGCGGCAGCGTCACCTGGCGGAAGGTCGCGAGCGGCCCGGCGCCGAGGTCGTAGGACGCCTCCTCGAAGCTCTGGCCCATCCCGACGACGCGGGCGCGGACGACGAGCGCCACGACCGAGGCGTTGAAGACGACGTGCGCGATCAGGATCGTCTTCAGCCCGAGCTCGAGCCCCGCGTGGCTGAAGAAGACGAGCGCGGCGATCCCGAAGACGATCTCCGGCGTCACGAGCGTCATCGTCACGAGCGCGTCGATCGGGACGCGCAGCCGCGCGCGCATCCGCGGCAGCGCCAGCGCCAGCATCGTCCCGAGCGCGCAGGCGACGACCGCGTTCCCGAGCGCGACGAGGAGCGAGTTGCGGAGCGCGCCGGTGATCGTGTCGTCCCGGAGCGCCTCGCCGAACCAGCGGGTCGAGAAGCCCTCCCAGTTCAGCGTCTGGCGGCCGCCGTTGAACGCGTAGACGAAGACGACGCCGATCGGCAGATAGAGGAACGCGTACACGAGCACGGCGTGCGCGGCGAGGACGCGTCTACCCACTTGCAACCTCGCCGCGCGCGGCGATCCGGGAGAAGGCGACGAGGACGACGGTCATCCCGGCGATCACGATCATCGCGATCGCGGAGCCGAACGGCCAGTCGTGCGCCTCGCTGAACTGCTGCGCGATCAGCGTGCCCGTGTAGGCGGTCTTGTTCCCGCCCAGGATCGCCGGGATCAGGTACTCGCCCGTGAGCGGGATGAAGACGAGCAGCGAGCCGGCGACGATCCCCGGCAACGCGAGCGGGAGCGTCACGCGGCGGAAGGCGCGGAAGGCGTTGTCGCCGAGGTCGCCCGCCGCCTCGACGAGCGACCAGTCCATCCGCTCGAGCGCCGCGTAGAGCGGCAGCACCATCAGTGGCAAGTAGTTGTAGACGACCCCGATGTAGATCGCCTGGGTCGAGTAGAGGAGGTCGGCGTCGAGCGCGCGGAAGAGCGGGAACTCGGGGTCGAGGATGATCAGCCAGGCGTAGGTGCGGATCAGGAAGCTCGTCCAGAACGGCAGCACGACGAGGAGCAGCAGCAGCGTCCTCGCCCGGGAGTAGCGGGCGAGCCAGTAGGCGAAGGGGAAGCCGATCGCCAGGGTCGCAGCGGTGCCGAACCCGGCCAGGCCGAGCGTGCGCAGGAACACCTCGCCGTAGAGCGGGTCCAAGAGGTAGCGGTAGTTCTCGAGGTTCCAGGTGAAGGCGACGCCCGCGAAGCCCGAGAGCTCGGCGAAGCTGTAGGCGGCGATGAAGCCGAGCGGGGCGAGGAAGAAGGCGCCGTACCAGGCGAGCGCCGGCAGGGCGAGCCACGCCGGGTAGCGGAGGCCCCCCCCCCCTGCGCGGCGGCGGCCTCGTCTCGTCGGGAGGGCCGGTGCCTCTTCCACCCCGTCAGGCGTTCTTGAACTCCGTCCAGATCCGGCTCCGCAGCGCTGTGCCGCGGGCCGAGACCTTGTTCGGCTCCAGCTTCGCCAGCGTGCGGGTCGGCGGGAACACCGCCGGGTTCGTGAAGATCGCCTTCGTCAGGTGCGGCTTCACGAGCGCCGGCTTCAGCGGCGTGCCGTAGTAGGTGTACGACGTCTCGACCGAGTTCTGCTTCGGGCCGTAGACGAAGTTGATCCACGCGTGCGCGGCCGCTGCGTTCTTCGCCCCCTTCGGGATCACGTACGAGTCGACCCAGAACTCGCCGCCCTCCTTCGGGACGACGTACGCGGCCGGCTTCTTCGCGGCGACGGCGGCGCCGTCCCCGTTCCAGCCGAGCCCCATCACCGCGCGGCCCGAGATCAGCATCTGCTTGTACTCGGTCGACGTGATCGCCAGCAGGTGCGGCTTCAGTGCCAGCAGCTCCTTCTTCGCCTTGTCCAGCTCGCTGCGGGAGTCGCTGTTGTACGAGTAGCCGAGCATCACCAGCATCGAGCCGATCACCTCGGGGATGCCGTCGAGCACCGTCACCTTGCCGGAGTACTTCGTCTTCGTCAGGTTGACGAACTCCCGCCAGGTCGTCGGCCGCTCCTTCACCTTGTCGGTCCGGTAGACGAAGCCGGTCGTACCCCAGTCCTTCGCCACCGACCAGCGGTCGTTCGCGTCGAAGGGGAGGTGGCGGAACTTGGGGCTGATGTTCCGCTTCACGTTCGGCAGCTTCGACCAGTCGATCGGCTCGAGCAGCTTCGACTGCGCGAGGATCTGGACCATGTAGCCGGTCGGGACGGCGAGGTCGTAGCCGCGGGCGCCGCCCTTCAGCTTCGCGAACAGCGCCTCGTTCGAGACGTAGAAGTCCTTCTTGACCGCGATCCCGGTCGCCTTCGTGAACGCCTTGTAGGTGGCCGGATTGACGTAGTCGGCCCAGTTGTAATAGAGGAGCTCGCCCGAGGGGGCGGCCG
>JANPKC010000054.1:0-13283 GCA_031425855.1 Actinomycetes bacterium
CCGTGAGCGACTCCACCCCTGTGTTGTCGGCTCGGACGCCGCCCGCCCCGTCCCTCGTGCGAGGGACGCCTTGTAACAGACTGTTACTTGGCGCGGGAGGCCGCGAGGAGCGAGTCCCAGCTCGAGAGCTTGATCCGCGGCCGCCCGTGCGGCTCGCCGGCACTCCGCTCGGCCCGGTCGATCGCCTCCCAGCCCGCGTAGAGGACGGCGTCGACCCCGCGCTCGGCGAGCAGCTCCTCGAGCGCGCCCGGCCCACGTGGCGGCAGCTTCCCGGCGCGCGCGTCGTCGAGCAGGAGCGCGACCGTCTCGGTCGCGTCCTTCTTGTTCGTTCCGATCACGCCGCTCGGCCCGCGCTTGATCCAGCCGGCGGCGTACAGGCCCGGCTCGACACGGCCGCCCTCGTTCGGGATCGTCCCGGAGCGCTCGTCGAACGGCACACCCGGCAGGGCGACGCCTCGGTAGCCGACGCTCCTGAAGACGATCCCGCACGGAATCGCCTCGCGCTCGTCGGTCGCGACCGCGCGGCCGTCGGCGAGCTCGTTGCGGACGAGCTCGATCGCGTCCACCTTCTCGCCGCCCAGGATCGCCACCGGCGAGGCGAGGAAGCGCAACACGATCCGGCGCGGCTTTCCCTGCGGGGCGCGGAGGGCGTAGTCGCGCAGGTGCTCGACGTTCCGCTTGACGGTCGGCGGCGCTGCGTCGAGCTCGGCCGCGCTCGCGTCGTCGAGCTCGAGATCGGCGGGATCGACGACGATGTCCGCGCCGGCCAGCTCGCCGAGCTCACCGACCTCGATCGGAGTCCACGCCGCCTGCACGGGCCCGCGCCTGCCGACGACGAGGATCTCGCGGATGCCGGACTCGGCGATCGCGTCGATCGCGGCGTCGGTCGTGTCGGTCGGCGCCAGCTCCTCCGGCGTCAGCGCGAGCATGCGCGCGACGTCGAGCGCGACGTTCCCGTTCCCGATCACGACCGCCCGCTCGTGCGAGAGGTCGAACTCGAGCTCCTGGAAGTCGGGGTGGCCGTTGTACCAGGCGACGAACTCGGTCGCCGCCCACGAGCCGGGCAGCTCCTCGCCGGGGATCCCGAGCTGCCGGTCGGTCTGCGCCCCGACCGAGTAGACGACCGCGTCGTAGAGCCCGCGCAGCTCCTCGTGCGTCACATCTCTGCCGACCTCGACGTTGCCGAAGAAGCGGAAGCCCGGCTGCGCGGCCGTCTTCTCGAAGGCGCGCGAGACGGCCTTGATGTTCGGATGGTCGGGCGCCACCCCGAGCCGGACGAGGCCCCACGGGGTCGGCAGCCGCTCGACCAGGTCGACCTCGACCGGCAGGCCGCTCGAGAGCAGCGCGGAGGCGGCATAGAACCCGGCCGGCCCGGAGCCGACGACCGCAACACGGAGAGGATCCACGCGCGGCAGTCTAGGGTGACGGCTCAACCCGACGAAGGGAGCTCGGCACGGCTGGTCTCGGCGATCTGTTGAAGGGCGCGGGAGGCGGGAGCGGGGGCGGCGGCCTCGGCGACCTGCTCGGCGGCATCCTCGGCGGCGGCGCGCGCGGGGGAGGCCTCGGCGCCGGCGGCCTCGGCGGCAATCCGATGCTGCGCATGCTGCTGCCGCTCGTCGCGAGCATGCTGATGAACGGCGGCTTGCAGAAGATCCTCGGCCGGCTGCAGCAGAGCGGCAAGGGCGAGAAGGGGCAGTCGTGGGTCTCGACGGGGCCGAACGAGCCGGTGGACGCGGCCGACATCAAGGACGCGCTCGACCAGCAGGAGCTGGCCCAGATCGCCCGTCAGCTCGGCGTCAGCGAGGACGAGGCGGCCGAGGCGGTCGCACAGGTCCTCCCCGACGTGGTCGATCAGGCGACGCCGACCGGCGAGCTGCCGGACGACGCCGAGCTCGACCGGACGTTCGGCAAGCTCCACGAGCTGGATGGCGGTCGCGAGGGCTAGCCGGATCCGGGGCGCGTCAGGCCGCACTCGTAGGCGAGGATCACGGCCTGGATCCGGTCCCGCAGGTCGAGCTTCGAGAGCACGCGCGTGACATGGGTCTTGACTGTGTGCTCGCTGACGACGAGCTCGGCGGCGATCTCGGCATTCGAGCGTCCCCGCGCGAGCAGTTGCAGGACCTCCACCTCCCGCGCGGTCAGCGCGTCGAGGTCGGGCGGGGCGGCGGCCGCGTCGTCGAGCGCCGCGAACCGCTCGACCAGGCGGCGGCTGACGCTGGGCGCGAACAGCGAGCCGCCGTCCGCGACGATCCGGATCGCCGCGAGCAGGTGCTCTTCCCGGGCGTCCTTGAGCAGGAAGCCGCTCGCGCCCGCCCGGAGCGCCGCGAACACGTACTCGTCCAGGTCGAACGTCGTCAGGACGAGGATGCGGGGATGGTCGGTGGCCGTGCAGATCTGCCGCGTCGCCTCGATCCCGTCGACTCGAGGCATCCGCACGTCCATCAGCACCACATCGGGGCGCAGCTCGCGGGCGAGGGACACGGCCTCGACGCCGTCTGCGGCCTCGCCGACGACCTCGAGCCCGGGATCGGCGCGCAGGATCATCCTGAAGCCGGAGCGCACGAGCTGCTGGTCGTCGGCGAGCACGACGGTGATCACAGCGGCAGCCTCGCCCGCACCGTGAAGCCGCCGCGAGACCGGGTCCCGCTCTGCAGCTCGCCGCCGAACACGGCTACGCGCTCGCGCATGCCTGCGAGACCGTGGCCGTCCCCGGCCCCGTTCACCGCGCCGCGGCCGGTGTCCGAGATCTCGAGCTCCAGCGCGTCCGGCTCGTAGCGGATCGCCACCTGCGCCTGCGCCGGCCCTGCGTGCTTGAGGGCGTTCGTCAGCGCTTCCTGCACGATCCGGTAGGCGGAGACGTCGACCCCGGGCGGCAGCGCCCGTCGGACGCCGTCGATTCGGACGGAGACCGGTAGGCCTGCGTCGCGCACCTGGGCGACGAGGTGCTCGAGCTGACCGAGCGATGGCTGTGGCGCCAGCGCCACCGTCTCGTCGTCGGTGCGGAGCATGTGCAGCAGGCGCCTCATCTCGGCGAGTGCGGCGGCCCCGGTGGTCTCGATCGCCGTCAACGCCTCGTCGCGCTCCGCCGGGTCGGCGTGCCTCGCTCCGCGCGCCTGCAGGACGATGACGCTGATCGCGTGCGCGACGACGTCGTGCAGCTCGCGCGCGATCCGCTCGCGCTCCTCGGCCACGGCGGCGCGCGCGCCCACGTCCCGCTCGAGGATCAGCTCGCGCTCCCGGGCGCGCCGCCGACGCATCGCCCGGCCGGCGAGCCAGAGGCCGCCGAAGATGGTGAAGAAGAAGATCGCGTTGCCGAGCACGTCGAGGAAGGTGCCCTCGTTCGCGTCCGCGATCGTTCCGGCGACGGAGATCGACGCCACCAGCGCGGCCCCCGCGATCGCCCGCCGGCCGTGTGTGTGGGCTCCGACGGAGTACGCGGCGATCACGAGGCAGAGCGCGAGTGCGAGCGGGTCCTCGTTCACCGGGCTGTGAAGGTCGATCACCACCCACGCCGCGATGTTGAGGGCGAGCACCGCGAGTGGATGCCGCCGTCGCTGCAGCAGCGACAGCGGCAGCAGCAGCGCCAGCGGCAGGAACACCTTCCGGTCGTAATCGGGATGGACGAGCAGGATCTCGGCGTTCGCGGCGGCGAGCAGCAGAAACGGGAGCGCGCGTTCTCCGTCGCGGCGTAGCGACAGCCTTCTCATGGCACGAGGGTAGGCGACTTTCGGTCGAGTCACATCCGCCGTGCGAGCGACTCGTAGTGGCTCTCGCGGGCGACGCGCGGCGACGGCTGCGCTCCTAGCGTCGGCCGAAACGACGAAGGAGGGACCGATGCGCAGTTGGAGTGCCCTGATCGGGCTCACGGCGATCCTGGCCGGGTGCGGCGGCGACGAGCCGGCGGAGAACGTGGTCGGCGTACAGGGAGACGAGTACGCGTTCGTCATGCCGGCCTCGATCGAAGGCGGCTGGACGACCATCCGGCTGGAGAACACCGGGAAGGAGCCGCACGAGTTCGCGCTCGCGAAGCTGGAAGGCGACAGGACGCGCGGGGATGTGTTGAAGGTGCTCGCCGACCCCGCGACCCGGGAGGAGGGGCCGCCGCCCTGGGTGCAGATCCGGGCGGGGATCCCGACCCTGGCGGCCGGTGAGACCGCCTCCCTGAGCCAGCGGTTGGAGCGGGGGCGTTACGCATTGATCTGCTTCCTCGGCGGCCCGAGCGGCAAGCCGCACTTCCTCGACGGGATGCTGAGCGTCGTCGACGTCGGCCCCGATGCGGGGGCCGAGGCGCCCGTGCCCGATGCAACGCTCGTGCTCGGGAAAGGCCTGCGCGCGCCCACGCTGGAGCCGGGCGAGCGGACGCTCGAGCTTCGCAACGACGCGGACGAGCCGAGCGCCGTCTTCCTCGTCTCGTTCGCGCCGGGGAAGACGGATGCCGACCTGATGGCCTGGGAAGAGGGCGGCATGAAGGGGCCCGCGCCCGGCGGCTTCCACGGCGGCGCCATCGACGTGCCCGCGCACAGCTCGGTCTACTACACGTACGCGTTCGAGCGTGGCATCGACTACGCGCTGATCGACGACGCGAACGAGGTGGAGAGGCGCTTCAGGGTCGGCTGAGCGAGCTCAGTGCGAGCAGCCGGAGCCGCAGCCGCCGCCGTGCGTGTCGGGGGCGGCTTCCGCTGCGCCCTCCTCGACGGTGAACGAGTGGCCGCAGCCGCACGAGGCCTGGGCGTTCGGGTTGTCGATCTTGAACCCGGACTCCTCGAGGCCGTTCAGGAAGTCGATCGTCGCACCCTTCAGGTAGGGGGCGCTGTAGGGGTCGATCACGATCGTGACGCCGTGCAGCTCGAGCGTCTCGTCGTCGTCGACCGGGCCTGCGTCGAAGCCGAGCCCGTACTGGAAGCCCGAGCAGCCGCCGCCCTGGATCGCGACGCGGAGGACCGACGACTCGCCGTCGGGATCCTCGGCCATCAGCTCGCGGATCTTCTCGGCCGCCGTCGGCGTCAGCGAAACGAGTGTGCCGGGGCGCTCGACGATCTCCATGCCGCTGATCGTAGCAGCGGGGTCGACCCTCGCTCTTCCCCCCTTTGTGGGGGCGACTTTGTGACACGTCAGCGGCGCTTGGCTCCTGCGGTTGCACCTCTCTTCGTGCGCCGGAGGCAACCTTGGTAGCGTAGGCCCGACTCGGATGCTTGGCGACTACTTCCCGCTTCTGGTCTACGCGTTCCTCGCCGCCGCGATCCCGGCCTCGATGATCGCGTTCTCGTTCATCTTCGCGACCAGCCCGAAGAGCCGTGTCAAGGCACGCTTCCTGCCGTTCGAGTCGGGCGTCTCGGAGGGGCCGCCGAAGCAGCAGCGCTTCACGGTCAGCTTCTACATGACGGCGATGCTCTTCATCCTCTTCGACATCGAGATCGTCTTTCTCTACCCGCTCGCGATCGTGCTGGAGCAGCTCGGCTGGTTCGGCCTGACCGAGTTCCTCGTCTTCGTGGCGATCCTCGCCGTCGCGTACGTCTACATCTGGCGCAAGGGCGCGCTGGAGTGGAGATGACGACGTGGCGCTAGACGAGTCCGTCGACCAGTCGCGGGTCTCGAAGCGGCCGCTGGCCAAGGCCGGGATGCAGTCCGAGCGGCTGCTCTGGCCGACGAAGCAGGGCGTCTTCGAGGACGAGGTCGAGTCGATGGAGGACGCGCTCGGGCTGACGACGCTCGAGAAGGCGATCGCCTGGTCGCAGACGAAGTCGATGTGGCCGGCCACCTTCGGGCTCGCCTGCTGCGCGATCGAGATGATGTCGATCGTCTCGTCGCGCTACGACATCGCGCGCTTCGGGATGGAGAAGTTCTCCTCCTCGCCGCGCCAGGCCGACCTGATGATCGTCTCGGGCCGCGTCGCGCACAAGATGGCGGCGCCGCTGCGGCAGGTCTACGACCAGATGCTCGAGCCCAAGTGGGTGATCGCGATGGGCGCCTGCGCCAGCTCCGGCGGGATGTTCAACAACTACACGATCCTGCAGGGCGTCGACAAGATCGTCCCCGTCGACATCCACGTGCCCGGCTGCCCGCCGCGGCCGGAGGCGCTGATGGAGGGGATCGTCCGTCTGCACGAGAAGGTGATGGCGGGCGTGCCGCCCGCGTACCAGATCCGCGGAGTCGCCTCCTAGTGGCCTACGAGGGCGTTCCCGGCCTCGTCGAGGCCCGCGAGGCGTACGGCGAGACGACGCTCGTGGTCGACCCCGCCCGCCTGGAGGAGGCGTGCCTGCACCTGCGCGACGAGGAGGGCTTCAACCTCCTGCTCGACATCGTCGCGAGCGACTACCTCGGCTGGGGCGAGGACGGGGTCGCCGGGTACTACGGCACGGCAGGCGGCCGGAACCTGAACGAGCCGGCGGCGCAGGGCTATTCGCGCTCGCCCGAGCCGAAGCCGAAGCGCTTCAGCCTCTCCTACCTGCTGCTCCGGGTCGCCGACGACAGCGACCGCGTGCGCGTCCAGGTCTGGCTCGACGAGGGGCAGGGCGTCGCGACCGTGATCCCCGTCTGGCCCACCGCCGACTGGTACGAGCGCGAGTGCTTCGACATGATGGGCATCCCTTTCGAGGGGCACCCGAACCTCGTCCGGATCCTGATGGACGAGGACTGGGAGGGGCACCCGCTGCGCAAGGACTACCCGATCGGCGGCGAGCCGGTGCGCTTCTCGGAGGCCGAGTAGTGGCCACGGTCGAGCGCGGGGCGCTCCCGGGCGCGCGTCCGTACGCGGGCTCGCGGATCCCCCGTCCGGTGCCGACGATCCTGAAGCCCGATCCGACGCTCGAGGACGTGCTCACGGTCAACTTCGGCCCCAACCACCCGTCCACGCACGGCGTCCTGCGGCTGATCGTCGACCTGCACGGCGAGCACGTCGTCGGCGTCGAGGCCGTGATCGGCTACCTGCACACCGGCTTCGAGAAGACGATGGAGCAGAAGACGTGGTGGAAGGGCGTCACCTATCCAGCCCGCGTCGACTACGTCTCCTTCCAGTACAACGAGCTCGTCTACGTGCTCGCGGTCGAGAAGCTGCTGCAGCTCGAGGTGCCGCGTAAGGCGACCTGGATGCGGATGGCGCTCGGCGAGCTCGTGCGGATCCACTCCCACCTCGTCTACCTCGGCACCTCCGCGCTCGAGATCGGCGCGATCTCGATGTTCTGGTACTGCTTTCGCGAGCGCGACCTCGTGCTCGACCTCTTCGAGATGGTCGCCGGGACGCGCATGCACACGCGCTACTTCCAGGTCGGCGGGCTCGCCGAGGACATCCCGGTCGGTTTCTACGACGAGGCGCGGCGCTTCTGCGAGCGGATGCCCAAGGCGGTCGACGAGTACGAGGCGATCCTCAACACGAACAAGATCTGGCTCGAGCGGACGGTCGGTGTCGGCCCGCTCTCCGGCGAGGACGCGATCGCGCTTGGGCAGACGGGGCCGAATCTGCGCGCCTCCGGCGTCGACTGGGACCTGCGCAAGCGCGATCCGTACCTCGCCTACGACCAGGTCGAGTTCGACGTGCCCGTCTACGAGGGCGGCGACGTCTTCGATCGCTACAAGGTGCGTGTCGACGAGATGCGCGAGTCGGTGCGGATCATCGAGCAGTGCATCGACCGGCTCGAGGAGATGCAGGGCGAGCCTTGGATCGCCGACGACCGCAAGGTCGTGCTGCCGCCTCGCGAGGAGCTCCACACCTCGATGGAGTCGCTGATTCACCATTTCAAGATCGTCACCGAGGGGTTCCGCGTCCCCGAGGGCGAGGTCTACGTCGGGATCGAGTCGCCGCGCGGAGAGTCGGGCTGCACGCTCGTCTCCGACGGGACGGCGAAGCCGTGGCGCGTCAAGTTCCGCGCGCCCTCGTTTGCGGCCCTGCACGCGACCGCCGCCTGCTGCCATGACGTCGCCGTCGCCGACCTGATCGCCGTCGTCGGCTCGCTCGACGCCGTCATGGGAGACGTCGACCGGTGAGCGCCTGGGTGCTCCTGACCGGCGCCGCCTCCCGGCCGGCGGAGCCGGCCTCCGGCGTCGCCTCGCGCCGCTCGCGCGCCTCCGGTCGGCGGCCCGTACCTCCGTACTGTCCCACCTCCCTACGGTTCGCGAGCGACGCGTCATGAGCGCCCAGGAGCGGACCCTGTACGACGAGATCCAGGAGCTCCGGTCGCGCTACCCCGTGTCGCGCTCGGCGACGCTGCCGGCGCTGCGGCTGGCGCAGGAGCGCCACGGCTGGCTCTCGCCGGAGGCCTTCCGCGAGGTCGCAGAGGCGCTCGAGGAGACGCCCGCGTACTGCATGGCGGTCGCGTCCTTCTACGACATGTACCACCTGGCCCCGGTCGGGCGGAATCTCGTCGAAGTCTGCACCAACGTCTCCTGCGCCCTCGTCGGCGCGCAGCAGGTGCTGGAGGCGTTCCAGGACGAGCTCGGGATCCACGCGGGCGAGACGAGCGAGGACGGAGAGGTGACGCTGCGGACCGTCGAGTGCGCCGGCGGCTGCGGCTGGGGCACGGTCGTCGCGCTGAACCACCGCTACCGCGAGCGCGTCACCGCCGCGGACGTCCCGGGGATCGTGGAGGAGATCCGGCGTGGCGTCTGAGCAGTTCGTCGTCCTCGCAGGTGCGGAGGAGCAGCCGCTGCTCAAGCTCGCCGACTACCGCGACGCGGGCGGCTTCGCCGCGCTCGAGACGGCACGCGCGATGGAGCCGGCTGCCGTCGTCCAGGAGATCCTCGACTCGGGCCTCCGCGGCCGGGGCGGAGCCTTCTTCCCCACCGGCCGCAAGGCGAGCTTCCTCGCGAAGGGCACGGGCAAGCCGACCTACCTCGTCGTCAACGCGGACGAGTCGGAGCCGGGGACGTTCAAGGACCGAGAGATCAGGTTCAGCGTCCCGTTCCGGCTGATCGAGGGCTGCCTGATCACCGCGCACGCGATCGAGTCCGACCGCGTCTTCATCTACATCCGCGGCGAGTACCTGCGCGAGTTCGAGATCCTGCGCGCCGCGCTCGAGGAGGTGCACCGCGCGAAGCTGCTCGGCGGCGTCACGATCGTGCTCCACCGCGGCGCCGGCGCGTACATCTGCGGCGAGGAGACCGCGCTGCTCGAGTCGCTCGAGGGCAAGCGCGGCCAGCCGCGGACGAAGCCGCCGTTCCCCGCCGTCGCGGGCCTGTACGCCTCGCCGAGCCTGATCAACAACGTCGAGACGATCGCGACCGTGCCGAAGATCGTCGAGCTCGGCGGCGCGGAGTACGCGAAGACCGGCGTGCCGCCCGACTCCTCGGGCACGCGCGTCTTCTCCCTCTCCGGGAACGTCGTCAACGGCGGCAACTACGAGCTGCCGATGGGCGTGACCCTGCGCGAGCTGATCTACGAGCCGGAGCTCGGCGGCGGCATCCCGGGCGGCCGCGCGCTCAAGGCCGTCATCCCCGGCGGCTCGTCGGTCCCGGTGCTCACGGCCGACCAGCTCGACACGCCGCTCGAGGCGAACGCGATGGCCGAGGCCGGCTCGATGCTCGGCTCGGGCGCGATCATCGTCATCGACGACCGCTGCTGCATGGTGCAGCTCGGCCTCCGGGTCGCGCAGTTCTACATGCACGAGAGCTGCGGCAAGTGCACGCCCTGCCGCGAGGGCACGCGCTGGATGGTGCAGATCCTGAACTCGATCGAGGAGGGAACCGCGTCGCAGGGCGACCTCGACCTGCTGCTCGACGTTTGCGACCGGATCCTCGGCAAGTGCCTCTGCCCGCTCGGCGACGCGGCGGCGATGCCCGTCGCGAGCTACATCGACAAGTTCCGCGCCGAGTTCCAGGCGCACCTCGACAGCGGCTGCCCCATGCACGGCAGCTCGACGCTCGAGGGCATCCTCGCTCCCGTCGACCAGCATTCGCACGCACCGGTCGCCGAGGTGCCGGCGTGAACGCACCTGCCCCTCTCGCCCCCGTCCGTTTCGGCCACAACCGGTGTCAGGCTCGTGCCAGAGTCGTCTCTGACACCGTTTCGGAGCGGAAAATCGGAAACGGCTGCACAGGGTGGGGTTTGGCGCTGTCATGGGACTGCGCAGCCCTCGTGACGGGAGTTTCACGGTGAGCGCGGTCGAGACCGTGAAGGTGACGATCGACGGCCGCGAGGTCGAGGTGGCGAAGGGTCTCGGGCTCGTCGAGGCCGCCGCCGTGGCCGGCGTCGAGATCCCGGTCTTCTGCTACGAGCCCCGGCTCGGTCCGCCCGTCGGCGCCTGCCGGATGTGCCTCGTCGAGGTCGAGGGCGTGCCGAAGCTCCAGGCCGGTTGCACGCTGAGCGCGCAGGACGGGATGGTCGTCCGCACCGCCGACGCGTCGGCGAAGGCCGCCGAGGGCCAGAACGCCACGCTCGAATTCATCCTCGTCAACCATCCGCTCGACTGCCCCGTCTGCGACAAGGGCGGCGAATGCCCGCTCCAGGACCTGACTTTCCGCTACGGGCCTGGCCAGACGCGGATGACCTTCCCGAAGCGCACGTTCGACAAGCCGATCCCGATCTCGCCGACGATCGCGCTCGACCGCGAGCGCTGCATCCTCTGCTATCGCTGCACGCGCTTCTCCTCCGACGTCGCCGAGGACGGCCAGCTCGTGGCGAAGAACCGCGGCGCGCAGTCGATGATCGCGACCTTCGAGGACGAGGCCTATACGGCGCCGTTCAGCGGCAACGTGATCGAGCTTTGCCCGGTCGGGGCGCTCACCTCGACGCAGTACCGCTTCGAGGGCCGCCCGTGGGAGATCCAGAACGTGCCCACGGTCTGCGGCCTCTGCCCCGTCGGCTGCAACGTCTCAGCGACGACGCGGGAGGGGAAGGTCAAGCGGATCATCTCGCGCAACCACCCCGAAGTGGACGAGGGCTGGCTCTGCGACAAGGGCCGCTTCGCCTACCCCCACCTGTACGCCGACGACCGGATCGTCGACCCGCTGGAGCGCGTCCGCCGCCGCGGCTTCGCCGAGCTGTCCTGGGACGACGCGCTCGACCGTGCCGAGACGCTGTTGCGCGGCGCCCAGGGGCGGATCGTGACCGCGCTCTCCGGCTCCGAGACGGTCGAGCAGGCGTATGCGCTCGGCAAGCTGCTGCGCCAGGGGCTCGGCGCCCACTCCGCCGTCATGCCCGAGGCGGTCTCGCACGGGCTCGACGCCTTCCGCGCGCCGCTCTCGACGATCGGCAAGGCGGAGCTCGTCGTCGTGGTCGGAGACGAGAAGGTCGCCGACCGCGCGCCGATCGTCGACCTCTGGATCCGCCAGGCGCGCCGCAACGGCGCCGAGATCGTCAACGTCGCGGAGCCGAAGCTCGGCAAGAAGCTCGAGGAGCGCGTGTCGGCTTCGGATCGCGCCGTCCTGATCTGGTCCGGCCGTGGCGGCGGCGGTGGCGCGCGGCTCGCAGAGCTCGCCCGCCGGCTCGGTCTCGACGCGAAGGCCGGCTGCGCCGCCTTCCACCTGCCCTCGACCCCGAACGGGCGCGGCGTCGCCGACGCGTGGGCGGCGAGCGCCGACGGGGAGGAGGAGAACCCGGAGCCGATCGGGTTGCTGATCGTCTCGGGTGACGAGGCGGCGGCCGACCCGGCCGTGCGCGCGCTGGCCGAGCAGGCCGAGAGCGTGATCGCGATCACGATGTTCCACGGCCTCGCCGTGGGTTGGGCCGACATCGTCCTCCCGGGCACGAGCTACCTCGAGCGGGACGGCTCCTTCGTCAACCTCGAGGGGCGGGTCCAGCGCCTGCGTCGCAGCGTGATCCCGCCCGTCCCGGACGAGCTCGCGTGGATCGCCAAGCTCGCCGAGCGCTTCGGCGTCGAGCTGTCGCCGCACGCCGCGATCGTGTTCGAGGAGGTGTCGGAGCGCTGCTTCGGCGGGATTCCCTTCGGCGCCGTCGGCGAGCAGGCACCGCTCCCGGACAGGACGTCGTACGTCGCCCCCGAGCCGGCCGCGGCCGCGCCGATCCCGGTCGCGGACCCCGAGCCACCCGAGCACTTCCTCGGCACGTTGCGGCTCCAGCGCTACCGCCCGCTCTTCTCCGGACCCGCCGTCGAGCGCGTTCCGGAGCTCCAGTTCCAGCGGCCCGCAGCCGAGATCGAGCTCGCCTACGACGACGCGCAGCGGCGGCAGATCTCCACCGGAGACGAGGTCAGCGTCCGTTCAAACGGCACGAGTCTCTCCTTGCAGGCGAGGGTCAGCCGGGCGCTTGCCGCCGGCACCGCGCGGATCGCCGACGAGCACGCGGGCGAGCTCCACCGTGATGTCGAGGTGATCAAGCCGTGAACGAGCCGTGGTGGGTCTCGATCATCAAGTCGGTGATCATCATCAACCTGGTCATGGGCGCGTTCGCGTATCTGACCCTCGCCGAGCGCAAGGTGATGGGCCGGATGCAGCTCCGCTACGGGCCGAACCGGGCAGGCCCGTTCGGGCTCCTGCAGCCGATCGCCGACCTGATGAAGCTGATCCGGAAGGAGAGCTTCTTCCCCGGCTCCGCGGTCGACGTCCTCTACATCCTCTCCCCGTTCGTCGCCGCCTTCACGGCGCTGACGACGTTCTCGGTGATCCCGTTCGGCCCCGGCTGGGAGATCTTCGGCACCCAGGTCGACGGCCAGATCGCGGACGTGCCGATCGCGCTGATCCTGATCTTCGCGGTCGGCTCCGTCGGCATCTACGGCTTCATCGTCGGCGGCTGGGCCTCCGACTCGAAGTACGCGCTCCTCGGCGCGATGCGGACGTGCGCGCAGCTCGTCAGCTACGAGGTCTCGCTCGCCCTCTCGGTGCTCGGGGTCGTGCTGATGGCGCAGTCGCTCTCGCTGACCGAGATCGTCGCCGCGCAGGGCGACTGGTGGTACATCGTTCCCCAGTTCGTCGGCTTCGTCGTCTTCATGTTCGCCGGCACCGCCGAGACCGCGCGCGCCCCGTTCGACCTCCCCGAGGCCGAGCAGGAGCTCGTCGCCGGCTACCACACCGAGTACGGCGGCATGCGCTTCGGCCTGTTCACGATGGCCGAGTACATCAACCTGATCACGCTCTCGGGCCTCGCCGTGACGCTCTTCCTCGGCGGCTGGCACTTCCCGGTGCTGGAGGGCCTCGGGCCGCTGTGGTTCGTGCTGAAGCTGTTCGCGCTCCTGTTCGTCTTCATCTGGATGCGAACGACGCTGCCGCGGCTGCGCTACGACCAGCTGATGCGCTTCGGCTGGAAGATCCTGCTGCCGGTCGCGACGATCAACGCCGTTGTGACGGCGATCCTGGTGGTGTGGATCTGATGGCCCTCGGGACCGCACGCGGCTTCG
>JANPKC010000055.1:0-15209 GCA_031425855.1 Actinomycetes bacterium
CATCCGCCCGCGACCGGAGCTTGCTCCGGGCACGGGCGCTTCAGAGATCTTCGCGCGTCGAGGATCCGCTCGGCAGATCCTCGACCTACGTCACGAGGATAGGCCCGCAGCATCCGCCCGCGACCGGAGCTTGCTCCGGGCACGGGCGCTTCAGGGATCTTCGCGCGTCAAGGATCTGCTCGGCAGATCCTCGACCTGCGCCATGAGCATGGGCCCGCCTGGATTCGAACCAGGGCGCGACGGATTATGAGTCCGCTGCTCTGACCGCTGAGCTACGGGCCCGAGCGGTGAAACCGAGAGTAACGGCCGCACCGGTTCCCCAGACGACGCCCGTCCTGCGACTGTCACAATGTCGCGCGATGAAGGCCTACCAGCAGGTGACCGAGCTCCGGACCGCCGGCGGGCTCTCGATCAAGGACATCACCGAGGAAGTACAGGAGGCCGTCGCCGCCAGCGGGATCCGGAACGGGATCTGCTCGGTCTACTCGCCGCACACGACCTGCTCGGTGCGCGTGAACGAGTTCGAGACCGGCTTCCTGGAGGACTTCGCGCTGCTGCTGAAGCGGCTCGTGCCGAGCGACAACTACTACGCGCACGACGACTGGGATCGCCGCACCGAGAACGTCTGCCCCGAGGACATGGACTTCGGCAACGGCCACTCGCACTGCATGTCGATGCTGCTCGGCCCCGCGGGCGAGTCGATCCCCGTCTCCGACGGCGAGCTCTGCCTCGGCACCTGGCAGCGCGTGCTCTTCCTCGAGCTCGACCGCGAGCGCGACCGCCGCTGGCTCGTCCAGGTCGTCGGCGTCTGATTTCCTACTCAGGCGTCACGTAGGCGGCGGTGAGGCCGCCGTCGACGAGGAACGTGGCGCCGTTCACGTACGACGCCTCGTCGCTCGCGAGGAAGAGCGCCGCGTTGACGATCTCGCGCGGCTTCGCGAGGCGCCCCATCGGCCAGTGGATCCGCCTGCGCTCGAGCGCCTCCGGGTTGTCCCCGAAGATGTTGAGCAGGAGCGGCGTCTCGACGGGGCCCGGGCAGAGAGCGTTCACGCGCACTCCCTGGCGCGCGAACTGCACGCCGAGCTCCCGCGACATCGAGAGCACGGCGCCCTTCGAGGCCGAGTAGGAGATCTGGGACGTGGCGGCACCGAGGATCGCCACGAAAGAGGCGACGTTGATCACCGAGCCGCCGCCGCGCTCGAGCAGGTGCGGGATCCCGTGCTTGCAGCAGAGGAAGACGCCGCGCGTGTTCACGGCCTGGACGCGGTCCCACGCCTCCACGGACGTGTCCAGGACGGACGCGTCGTCGTCGGGGGAGATGCCGGCGTTGTTGTAGAGCACGTCGATGCCGCCGAAGTGCTCCGCAGTCGCAGCCATCATCGCGACCACGTCGGCCTCCTCGGCCACGTTCGCCTGGAACGCGAACGCCTCGCCCGCGCCGAGGCCGGCCGTCTCCTCCGCCGCCGCCAGGTTCATGTCGGCGGCGCAGACCTTCGCGCCCTCCTCCGTGAACAGGAGCGCCGCCTCGCGGCCCATGCCGCCGCCCGCTCCCGTGATCACGCACACCTTGCCGTCCAGACGTCCCGCCACCTCACCCCTCCGTCGAGAAGAAGACCGACTTGACCTCGGAGTAGCCGTCGAGCGCGTGCATCCCGAGCTCGCGGCCGAACCCCGACTGCTTGAAGCCCCCGAACGGTGTCGTCACCCGCACCGACGAGTTCGAGTTGATGCTGAGCACGCCCGTGTCGATCGCCCGCGCCACCCGCAGCGCGCGGGCGCCGTCGTGCGTCCAGATCGAGCCCGAGAGCCCGTACGGGGTGTCGTTCGCGAGCCGGACGGCGTCGGCCTCGTCCTCGAACGGGATCAGCGCGGCGACCGGCCCGAACACCTCCTCGCGCGCGATCCGGTCGTCGTTCGAGGCCTCGACGATCGTCGGCGGGTACCAGAAGCCCTTGCCGTCCGGAACGTCGCCCCGGTAGAGCGGCTCGCCCTCGACGAAGGCGGCGACGGTGTCGCGGTGCGACGCCGAGATCAGCGGCCCCATCTCGGTCGCGTCGTCCTCGGGATCGCCCACCTTCAACGCCTTCGTGGCCGCAATGAGGAGCTCCGCGAAGCGGTCGTAGGCGCTCCGCTCGACGAAGATGCGCGAGCGGGCGCAGCAGTCCTGGCCGGCGTTGTCGAACACGGCGTACGGCGCCGACGCGGCCGCCCGCTCCAGGTCGGCGTCCGCGAAGACGACGTTGCCCGACTTGCCGCCGAGCTCGAGCGTCACGCGCTTGATCGTCCCGGCTGCGCCGGCCATCACGAGCTGCCCCACCTCGGTCGAGCCGGTGAAGCCGATCTTGGCCACGTCCGGGTGCTCGACGAGCCGCGTGCCGACGACCGACCCCTTGCCGACGACGACGTTGATCACCCCTTCGGGGATCCCGGCCTCGAGCGCGAGCTCGGCGAGCCGCAGGGCCGAGAGCGGCGTCAGCTCGGCGGGCTTCAGCACGACGGTGTTGCCGGTCGCGAGCGCGGGCCCGAGCTTCCAGGACGCGATGTTGACCGGGAAGTTCCAGGGCACGATCAGGCCGACGACGCCGAGCGGCTCGCGGAACGTGAAGGCCTCGCCGCCGGCGACCGGGATCGTCTCGCCGTAGTGCTTGTCGACGGCGCCCGCGTAGAAGTGGAAGACCTGCGCGACCATGCCGACCTCGGCGCGTGCGCCCGCGATCGGCTTGCCGACGTTGCGCGACTCGATCCGCGCCAGTTCCTCACCGTTCTCCTCGACGAGCGTGGCCAGCCGTCGGAGCAGCCGCGCTCGATCTGCGGGGGCCACCGCACGCCACGCAGGGTAGGCGGCCTTCGCCCGCTCGACCGCCGCGTCGGCCTCCTCGACGCCGGCCTGCTCGAGCTCGGCGAGCGGCTCTTCGGTGGCCGGGTTGAGAACGGTCAGCACTGGGGCTATTTGACCATCTCTCTCTCAAGCGCGGCGCCCGGACCGCCGATGAAGGGAAGGTGGGAGCGGAGCAGGAAGCAGCGCAGAAGGCCGTCGAGGAGCTCGTCGCGCACTACCAGGCGAAGGCTCGGGCGGTCAGCCGTGCCGGTGTCGCTGTCGGCGCGTTCGCCGGCGTCCTCGTCGGCTCGATCCCGCTGAGCCCCCTTCGGGCCGCCTGGCCGATTCCGTCGACCTACGGCTTCGCCACCCTGCTCGGCGGTCTCGTCGTCGGCGTCCTGATCGGCTACGTGATCGGCGACCCGCGCGGCAAGCTCTACCAGCGCATGGCGGAGCAGGCACGCCTCCAGCTCCAGCTCGAGCAACGGATCTCCCAGAACGACGCGCGGATGGCGCAGCTGCTCACGGCGCTCACCGCCCGAGCGGCGGCGACGGCGCAGCGCCAGGCCCCCGAGCCGCCTGTCGTCCAGCCGTACCAGCCGGCGCCGCCCACACCGTATGTCCCCCCGGTCCAGGCCGCCCCACCGCAGTCGCTGCCCGCGTTCGACGCGCCGCCGCCTCGCCTTCGCACCGTCGCCTCCGGCGAGCCGGCTCCCTCGGCTCCCCCGCTCTCGCCGCCGCTCTCCGGCTAGGTCTTCGCGTCCCGGTAGGCCCGCGCCTCGGCGACGAGCGCCTGGAAGAGCGCCGCGTCCTCCCCTTCCTCCGGGTGCCAGAGCACCCCGACGGCGAAGCGCTTCGCCGGGTCCTCGAGCGCCTCGAGCGTGCCGTCGTCGGCCCACGCCGACTCGACGAGCCCCTCCCCCAGCCTCCCGAAGCCCTGGTGGTGGTGTGACTTGACGGGTGCGCGCCCGCCGAGCAGCGAGCCGAGACGCGTCCCCTCCTTCACGTCGACCTCGTGGTCGGCGAAGACCCCAGGCGTTTGCTTGTGCTTCTCGTCGCCGACGACGTCCGGCAGGTGCTGGACGAGGTCGCCGCCGCGCGCGACGTTCAGCACCTGCGAGCCGCGGCAGACGGCGAGCACGGGCATGTCGCGGTCGAGCGCAGCGCGGAGCAGGACGAGCTCGCCGCGGTCCCGCTCCGGCCGCGTCACGTTCGTCTCGGGATGCGGCTCGTGCCCGTACTCCGACGGGTCGACGTCGGACCCGCCCGAGAAGAGCACGCCGTCGAGCGCGTCCAGCGTCTCGTCGATCCCCTCCTCGCTCGGCGGCACGAGCAGCGGGCGGCCGCCGGCGGTCTCGATCATCTTCACGTACGCCAGCGGGATCACCGCCGCGGGCACGTCCCAGACACCCCAGCGCACGCTCGGCTCCGCGTAGCTGGTGATGCCGATGACCGGTCTACCCACGCTCGAAGAAGCGCTGCCGCTCGTAGGAGGTGACGACGCGGTCGAACAGCTCCTGCTCGGTGCGCGCGTAGTTGAGGTAGTGGTCGACGACCTCGTCGCCGAGCGCGCCACGGGCCATCGTGCCCTCCTCGAGCGCGGCGATCGCCTCGCGCAGCGAGTGCGGGAAGCGGTCGGCGTCCGACTCGTAGGCGTTTCCCTCGAGGGCGGGCGGCAGCTCGAGGCCGCGCTCGATCCCGTCCAGACCGGCGGCGATGATCGCGGCGAAGGCGAGATACGGGTTCGCGTCCGCGCCCGGAATCCGCGTCTCCGTCCGTAGCGCTGACCCGTGCCCGACGATCCGGAAGCCGCACGTCCTGTTGTCGCGCCCCCAGGCGAGCGTCGTCGGCGCCCACGACCCGGCCGCGTAGCGCTTGTACGAGTTCACGTTCGGCGCCAGGAAGATCGCGAGCTCCTTCAGGTTCACGATCTGCCCCGCCAGCCAGCCGGTGAACTCGGCCGTCTCGCCCGCGAACGCGCTCTCGTCTCCCCGCCACAGGGACGAGTGGATGTGGCAGGACGAGCCGATCCAGGAGTGGTCGGGCTTCGCCATGAACGTGATCGAGCAGCCGTTCAGGTGCGCGAGCTCCTTGGCGCCGTTCTTGTAGATCACGTGGTTGTCGGCCATCGTCAGCGCGTCGGCGTAGCGGAAGTTGATCTCGTGCTGGCCCGGCCACGCCTCGCCCTTCGACGTCTCCACCTTCATCCCGGCCGCCTGCATCCCGTTGCGGATCCGGCGGATGAACGGCTCGTCGTAGGTCGACGCGAGCACGTGGTAGTCGAGGATGTAGGGAACGGACGGCGTCAGGTTCTCGTAGCCCTGCGCGTGCGCCTCGGCGTACGTCTGCCTGAGCAGGAAGAACTCGAGCTCGGAGCCGATCATCGGCGTGAAGCCGAGCGCCTCCGCGCGGTCGACCTGCGCGCGGAGCACCTGCCGCGGCGAGGGCGCGACCGGCGAGCCGTCGTGCCAGCCGACGTCGCAGAGCACGAGTGCCGTCGCCTCCAGCCACGGGATCCGCCGCAGCGTCGCCAGGTCCGGCTGCAGCGCGAAGTCGCCGTACCCGCGCTCCCAGCTCGCGAGCGCATAGCCGGGCACGGGATCCATCTCCATCTCGAGCGCGAGCAGGTAGTTGCAGCCCTCGACCGCGTGGCCCGCGCCGACCTCGTCGACGAAGAACTCGCCGTGCAGCCGCTTGCCCATCAGGCGCCCCTGCATGTCTGTGAACGCCACGACGACCGTGTCTATCGCGCCCGACTCCACGTCGGCCTTCAACTCGTCGAAGCCAAGCACGGTGTCGATCCTAATGCTCGTGCCGTCCGACACGTTGACAACGATCGCAACAGACGCGCGTAATAGCGCTGACACGACACCGGAACTGGGAGGGCTGATGGACACGGCACCACCTGCGGGCGGCTACCACACCGACGACGACGAGAAGCTCCTGCACAAGCTGGGTTACGCGCAGGAGCTCTTCCGCGCGATGGGCGGCTTCCAGAACTTCGCGATCTCCTTCACGATCATCTCGGTGCTCGCCGGCGCGCTGACGTCCTATTTCATTGCGTTCAACAACGGCGGGCCGGTCGCGGTCACCTGGGGTTGGCTCCTCGTCGGCCTGATGAGCACCGTGGTCGCGCTCTCGATGGCGGAGATCGCCTCGGCGTTCCCGACCGCGGGTGGCCTCTACTACTGGGCCTCGAAGCTCGGCAGCCCAGCCTGGGGCTGGTTCACCGGCTGGTTCAACCTCGTCGGCCAGATCGCGGTGACGGCGGCCATCGCATACGGCCTTGCGATCTTCGGCACGTCGTTGCTCGATCTGCTCTTCGACTACCCGAACACGAGAGCGTCGATCTTCCTGCTCTTCACGATCGTCATGGCGCTGGCGGCGATCGTCAATTTCGCCAACGTCCGGATCACGGCCGGCCTGAACACGTTCTCCGCCTACTGGCACATGATCGGCGTGGTCTTCATCGTCGCGGTGCTCCTGCTCGTCCCCGATCAGCATCAGTCGCTCGGCTACGTGTTCACCGAGACGATCAACAACTCGGGCTTCTCCGGCTCGGGCTGGGGGAGCTTCATGTTCCTGTACGTCTTCGCGATCGGGCTGACGATGGCGCAGTACACGATCACCGGCTACGACGCCTCCGCGCACATGGCGGAGGAGACGCACCAGGCCTCCCGCTCCGCGGCGATCGGGATGATCGCCGCAGTCGTCGTCTCCGTCATCTTCGGCTTCCTGCTCGTGCTGGCGGTGACGCTGGCGGTGCCGGACACGCAAGGCACGCTCGACGCGATCGGCAACGCGGTCACGTACATCTGGGAGACCTCGATGAGCACGCGCTGGGCCGAGATTCTGCTCACGATCGCGGTCGTCGCGCAGTTCTTCTGCCTCGTCGCGTCGGTCACGTCCGCGTCGCGCATGATGTTCGCGTTCTCACGTGACGGGGCCGTCCCGGGCCATCGCCTCTGGCGCCGGCTGTCCTCCCAGCGTGTCCCGCACTACGCAGTCGTCGCGATCGCCGCGCTCGCGTGGGCGCTGATGATCCCGACCTACTGGAACAACCTCGCCGGCTACTACGTCGGTACGTCGATCGCCGTGATCGGCCTCTACATCGCCTTCATTCTCCCGGTGATCCTCCGCTTCCGGATGAAGGACCGGTTCGAGCCGGGCGCCTGGAGTCTCGGCAACCACTACAAGTGGATCGACCCGCTGGCGATCGGGTGGGTGGTCTTCATCTCGATCGTGTTCATCCTTCCCGTGACACCGGCCGGGGTGCCCGGGAACGACGTCCCGCTGAACTGGAACGTCGTCAACTACGCCCCGCTCACGCTGGGCGGCGCCTTCCTCCTCTTCGGCGGCTGGTACGTGCTCTCGGCCAAGAAGTGGTTCAAGGGCCCGATCCGCATGGGCAGCGACGAGGAGCTGGAGCAGCTCGAGCAGCGGCTCGAGGACTCCAGCAAGATGCACCCGGAGCCTGCGGCATAGGTGATCGGCATGGGAAGGGGCGCTTCGGCGTCCCTTCCCGTCCGCCGGTCATCCCGTCCAGGCGCCGCCGTTCTGGTCGATCGCCTGGCCGGTGACGCCGCGCGCGTCCGGAGAGAGCAGCCAGCGAACCGTGCCCGCGATGTCCTCTGGCCGGCCCATCCGTCCGAGCGGCACCGCCTTCAGCACGTCCGACACGGCCTGCTCGCGGGTCATCCCGGTCGCGTCGACGATCGCGTCGATGCCCTGCCACGCCATGTCCGTCTCCACCCAGCCGGGGCAGATCGCGTTCACCTGCACCTCCTCGGGTGCGAGCTCGGCGGAGAACGAGCGGACGAGCCCGAGCAGCCCCGCCTTGGAGGCGCTGTACGCGGTGTAGCCGGGCACGGCGATCCGCGCGAGGATCGACGCGATCACGACGACGTGCCGAGCCTCTGGGCCACGCGCCAGGTGGCGGACCGCCGCGCGGATGCACCAGTACGTGCCGAAGAGGTTCGTCTGCACGATCTCGGCGAAGCGGTCGTCCGGCCCGTCCGCGTTCGCGCCGCCGACGCCGCTGTTCGCGACGAGGGCGTGGATCGGCCCGCGGGCGCCGGCCGCCGCCGCGAACGCCGCGTCGACCGCCTCGCGGTCGCGGATGTCGCAGAAGTGCGCACCGCCGCCCACGCTCGCCGCCACCGCCTCGAGCTCCTCCAGGTTCGGCGCGAGGAGCGAGAGCGTCGCGCCCTCGGCGGCCAGGCGCTCCGCGATCGCCTTCCCGATTCCGCGACCGCCGCCCGTAACGACGACGTGCCTGCCCGCCAGTGACTCCATCCCGCTCCTTTTTCCGCTCTTTGCGTGAAGTTCGTGCCGACGCGACTCTTGTGGGCCGCGGGGGCGCAGCATAGATTTTCGGTTCCCCGCGGCCCGTCTCTTCCGTCCCGCCGGCCAGGGAGCCACCTCTCGACAGCACTTAGAGCGTCAAGCGCGAGGCGCAAACACGCCATTGTGTAAAGAAAAAGTCGCAATTTGCGACCGGGGTGTGTCCCGAGCTCTTGACGCTTCCCGGCCCGGGCCGTACCTTCCCTCTTGCAGCGAGCACGGGACGCGAGTAGGTCGAGTCCGATCCGGTAGGCCGTAGGCGGAAGCCGAAAGTTCGTCGGATCGGGGGACGAAAGCGCACCCGGCTCGCTGAATTTTTTATGGTCCAAAAGGCGCGGATCGCAATTGTGGCGTTTCAAGAGGAAAAACCCGCAATTTGCGAGCTCTCCGTTCTCCCCCCTCTTGACCACCACCCGGAGTCGCCCTAGATTCCCTCTTGCAGCGAGCACGGAGCGCGAGTAGGTCGAGGCTCCACCGGAGGACGAGTAGGCGGAAGCCGAAACGTCAGTCGGAGGAGCGGACGAAAGCGCAACCGGCTCGCTGAATTATTTGGAGGACGAACGGGCCGCGAAAGCGGCCCGTTCTCCGTCTCGAGACGTCCCGGAGTTGCTCGTCGGTAACGTCGGCTGCATGCGCCGGCTCCTGGTTCTCGTCTCCGTGGTCGTGTTCGTCGACGCGATGCTGTTCGGCGCGCTGGCGCCGCTGATCCCCGGCTACGCGGACGAGTTCGACCTCTCCAAGACCGGTGCGGGCCTGCTCGTCGCCTCCTTCGGCGCCGGCGCGCTGCTCGGCGGGATCCCGGGCGGGATCGCGGCCGCCCGCTGGGGGCCGAAGACCGCGGTCGTCGCCGGTCTCGCCCTGCTCGCCGTCTCCAGCGTCGCGTTCGCACTCGCCGAGGGGCCCTGGGCGCTCGGCCTCGCCCGGCTCGTCCAGGGGCTCTCCAGCACGACGACCTGGGCCGGAGCGCTCGCCTGGCTGACCGTCGCCACCCCGCGCGAGCGGCGCGGAGAGCTGATCGGGACGGCGTTCGGCGCGGCCGTCTTCGGCGCCATCCTCGGACCGATGTTCGGCGCCGTCGCCGACGCGATCAGCGTGCGCGTCTCGTTCGCCGCCGTTGGGGTCGTCGCGGCCGCGCTCGCCGCCTGGGCCGCCACCCGGCCGGGCGCCGCTCCGGAACAGCAGGCTCCCGGAGCCGTCTCCCGTGCGTTCGCCGACCGGCGGTTCCTCGGCGGGCTCTGGCTGAACACGCTCCCGGCCTGGCTCTTCGGGACGCTGATCGTCCTCGTCCCGCTCCAGCTCGACGAGGGCGGTTTCACGCCGTTCGCGATCGGCGCCGTCTTCCTCGCCGCCGGGCTCGTCGAGACGGTCGTCAATCCCTTCCTCGGCCGCTTCTCCGACCGCCGCGGCCGCCTCATCCCGATCCGGATCGCGCTGGCCGCCTCTGTGGGAGTCGCGCTCGCGTTCGCGTTCGCCCGCGACCCGTACCCTGTCGCCGCGCTGGCGGTCCTCGCCGCGATCTCGTTCGGCGCCTTCTACACGCCCGGGATGGCGCTCGTCTCCGACCGAGCCGAGACGGCCGGCCTCTCCCAGGCAATCGGGTTCGGGATCATGAACACCGCCTGGGCGCTCGGGAACATGACCGGCCCGGCGCTCGCCGGAGCCGTCGCCGAAGCCGCCGGGGACGCTGTGCCCTACGTCGTGGCCGCCGCGCTCTGCCTGCTCACGCTCGCGGCGACGGGAAGCGCTCGAGCACCCACGACGCGTCAAGTGGCCGGCGACGGTAGCTCCGCCCGTTGACGAGCGCGTAGTCGCCGGTCCTCGGATCCATCGGCAGCCGCGACTCGGCCGGGTACCAGCGGTTGTGCCGCTCGATCAGGTCGTTGACCTCGCCGAAGTCCCAGGCTCGCGCGAGCGTCTCCCACGCCGCCGCACCCCCGTCCCGCTCCCCGTACGCCTCTGCGCCCCGCTGCTCGTGCTCGACCGTCAGCGCGTCGATCTCCCGCAGGCGCGCCATGTACGGCAGCGGCCCGCCGAGCGAGGCGAGATAGCTGCCGACGTCGGGACGGAAGTTCCGCAGCCTCAGAGCCAGCTCGCGGCCCTTGAGCGGGCTGTCGCGCAGACCGGCCTCGAGCGCCTCCAGGTTCCGACGGTCGCGCGGGGTCTCCGGCAGGACGATCCCCTGACGCATGATCCGCTCCCGCTCGCGCCGCCTCACACGGCCAACGGTAGCTCTAGCGGCCGAGCAGGCGGCTCAGGAGTCCGCGGCGCGGCTCGGGCTCCTGTGGCGGCGCAGGCTCCGCCGGGGGCGGTTCGAGCAGGCCGAGGACGTTCTCCGTCGACCGCTGCCGTCCCTGCTCGGCTCGCTCGCGGTCTCCCCTGACCGCCGCCCTCATCTCGTCGATCTGGCTCTCCTCTTTCACGCGTCGAAGCTTCGATCCGCTGCCTGCGGTTCCTCCCTCTCGACGAACACGCAGCGGCGGCGGTCGCCGGGGAGCGGGGACGGCGCGTGGCGGACGACACGATGCGGGACGCCGTCGACGTCGAGCGGCTCGCCGGGGTCCGGGAGCGCGCCGCCCCGATCGAGCAGCGTGTAGCCGTGCGGCGACGACACGAACGCGACCCAGCCGCCGCTCGGAACGGGCTCGGCGGCAGGTGCCTTCGCCGGGACCTGCTCGTGCTCGGTCTCGGAGACGGGCTCTCGCGCCTGCCCGGGAGCCCCCGCGACCTCGTCCACGAGCTCGACGACGCGCTCGATCAGACCGGCCAGTCGGTCGAGCGACGGCAGGACGACCGGGGGCGTCGGCTGGCTTCGACGGCGCCAGAGTCGCATCTGGGGCGCTTTCGCGCCGTGGCCGGGACTCCCTGCCTGGAGCTGCCATACGATCGAGCCGTGGACGAGCCCGGCCGCCACCTCGTCTACAGCGTCACCAAGGCGTTTCTGGGGGTCCTCTGCCTGCGGCTGGAGCTCGACCTCGAGGCGCCGGTCGCGACATGGGTCGACGACGACCGGCTGCCCGCCGCGTCGCTCCGGCAGCTGCTGAACCACACGAGCGGGATCCCGGACTACGCGCGGCTGCCCGAGTACGCCGCGGCCGTCCGCGACTCACCGTCCGAGCCGTGGAGCGACGAGGAGCTGCTCGCCCGCCCGCTCGCCCACGGGGCCGACTTCGAGCCGGGCGGCGGCTGGGCGTACTCGAACACCGGTTACCTGCTCGTCCGGCGGGTCGTCGACGGCGTCGCCGACGGCGGGTTCGCCGGCGCGCTCCAGCACGAGCTGCTCGGCCCGCTCGGGCTCGTAGAGACATCGCTGGCCCTCGAGCCGGCCGACCTCGAAGGGCTCGTTGCCGGTCACAGCGCCCAGGTCGGCTCGGCGTGGCAGGACGTGCGCGGCCGCTATCACCCGCGCTGGGTCGGTCACAGGACGCTCGCCTCGACCGCGGCCGACCTGCGGGGCTTCTGGAGCGCTCTGGCTGCAGGCGAGCTCTGCGACCTCGGGGCGCTCACCGACGCGGTCGAGATCGGCTTCGACGCGCCGGGGTTCGTCCGGCCGAGCTACGGCATCGGGGTGATGACCGATCCCGGCTGGCCGGGCGGCCTCCTGATCGGGCACGGGGGCGGCGGGCCTGGATACGCGGCGGCGGCCTTCACCGTCGTCCGGAGACGCAACGACCCGCTCGTCGCCATCGAGCTCAGCGGCGACGAGCGGGTCGACGTCCAGGCCAGAGCGCTGGACGCGTTACGCGAGCGTTCTACCTCAGGTTGAACGTCTTCCGGACGGGCGCGCTCGTGCGGCCCGACGTGTCGCGCACGGCGATCGTCACCGTGTAGCGACCCTTGCCACGGAAGCGAGGCGCAGGCACCCAGTTACGCGTGTAGACGCCGCACGGGTTCGGAGCGATCCGGGTCGTGAAGCGCCGCGTCTGCGACACCTTCCCCGGCCGCGAGTCGGTCGCGAGGATCGTCAGGTTCCGCGGCGAGTCGTCGCAGATCCGGAACCGCGCGTAGACGCGGGCGCCCAGGAAGCGGACGGAGATCAGCGACACGGTCGGCCGGGCGTTCGTGATCGGCACCGACGGCACGATGATGCCCGTCGGGTTCGACACGGCCGAGCCGGCGCCGTTGGCGTTGCGCGCCGTCACCTCGACGCGGAGGCGGAACCCGACGTCGGCGTTGCGAACGCCGTACGTCTTCCCGGTGGCACCCGTCACGACGGCGCACGCGATCGCGTCGACGTCACAGCGCTGCCACTGGTAGGCGAACGAGGTCGGGCTGTTCGTCCACGTGCCCTCCTCGGCCGTCAGCTCCTGGCCGGCCTCGGGCTCGCCCGTGATCGTGGGCCGCGCCGTGTTGCGCGGAGCCGCGCTCGGAGCGACGACGGCCGTCGGCGCCGAGCGTGCGTCGGTCGCGCCCTCCGCGTTGACGCCGGTGACACGGACGCGCATCGTCCGGCCGGAATCGGCGGACGTCAGCAGGTAGGTCTTCTGCACGGCACCGACGACGTTCGCGCACGACGCCCCGGTCGCGTTGCAGCGCTGCCACTGATACTGGAACGCGGTCGGGCTGTTGCTCCAGGTCCCGTTCTGCGCCGTCAGCGTCTCACCCACGCGCGGTGTGCCCGTGATCGTGGGCGGAGCGGTGTTCGCAGGCGGAGCCGCGAATGCCGGCACCGCCCAGACGAGCACGGCTCCGATCACCGCCCCCAACCCCAGCAGTCTCGTCTTCACAACAAAGGTCCTTTCGGTCGGTTTCTCCGTTTCAAACGGTAAATCGGCCGAAAGAGGTGCGCGGGAACCGGGAGAAGGCCCGGTCGGCGCCTCCTCCCCTGGCTGCCTCGTTCTTCTGCCTCCGCGAAGCGCGCGGAGAGCGGCGCGGAGCGCCGCGTGCCGGTGTCAGCGGCCTTCGGCGCCCTCGAGCCGCATGAACGCGTAGAGGACGAGGTAGCTCAGCGTCAGGAAGCTCGCCAGGAGCGCGGTCATAGCGATCGCGCGCGGATCGGCGAGGATCCCGTCCAGGTCGGAGAGCAGCCGCGGATCGGTGAGGACGTCCCAGCTGTTCCAGCGGAGGACGCGGCCGAGGTAGATCCCGAAGCTCGCGAGGCCGAGGACGGCGACCGCGGTCACCCACGCGACCCGCGCACCGGCGAGGCTGCGCACGACCGCCTGGACGAGGTAGAGCGAGAGGAAGCCGAGCAGCATTCCCGTCCAGGCGGGCGCTGCGATAACGACGATGTCGACCCAGAGCGGCACGACCGGGCTCGGGACGAGATGCTTGAAGTCGGTGATGATGTACGGCGCGTTCGGGAGGAACAGCAGCCAGAGCGCCCCGAGCGGCAGCAGCGACAGCGGCCGCACCCCCGCCCGGTGCCGGTCGTAGATCACGATCGCGAGCCCGAACGGGATCCAGGCGAGGAAGAGGTTCCAGGCCAGGTAGCCGAACAGCGGCTCGCTCGAGTAGACGTAGCGGACGGCGATCAGCGCGACCGAGAAGAGCGAGAGCAGTCCCAGCGCGGCGTAGATCGCGCGCCTCCGGCCGCTGATGTCGGTGACTGCCACCCCGACCACTGTACTGGTCAGTCGGGCAGCATCGGCATCGTCAGGCCCTCGTCGCGGTCGAGCAGCACGGCTCGGGTCAGCGAGCCCGTTCCGAACCGCGTGCGCACCTCGTCCACGGCCGCGTCGAGAGCGCCGTCCGCCCGCCGGTCGAACGGGAGCACCAGCTGGAGGGCCTGGTCGTTCTCGAGATTCGCGACCGCGACGCCCACAAGCGTGACGCCGCGCCGCTCGACCGTCGGCATCGCTGCTGCGAGCAGACCCCTGGCGGTGGCGAGCACCTCGTGCGTCCGCGCGGTGGGCCGGGCAAGCGTGTGCGAGCGGGTCGCCCGGGTGAAGTCGTCGAAGCGGAGGCGGAGCACGACCGTGCGTCCGACGCGGCCTGCGGCGCGGAGACGCCGCGTGACGCGGTCGACGAGTGAGATCACCGCCGCGTCGAGCGCCTCCGGGGACGTCGGCGAGCGGCCGAGAGCCCTCTGCGCCCCGATCGAGCCGCGGCGGCGCCCCGTCTGCACAGGGCGCGGGTCGAGGTTGTGCGCCAGCGCATGGAGGTGCCGTCCCGATGCGCGCCCGAGCATCGACACCAGCACCGCCTCCGGCAGGAGCGCGACCTGGCGCACCTTGACGATCCCCCTCGCGCGCAGCTTGGCGGCCGTGACGGGGCCGACACCCCAGAGCCGCTCGACCGGCAGCGGGTGCAGGAACGCGAGCTCACGGTCGGGCGGCACGACGAGCAGGCCGTCGGGCTTCGCGACGCCGCTCGCGACCTTGGCGAGGAACTTCGTCCGCGCCACCCCGACGGTGATCGGCAGGCCGACGCGCTCGGCCACCTCGCCGCGCAGCCGCGTTGCGATCTCGACCGGCGTCCCGAACGCACGCTCCATTCCCCGGACGTCGAGGAACGCCTCGTCGATCGAGAGCCCCTCGACGAGCGGCGCCGTGTCCTCGAACACCTCGAACACGGCCCGGCTCGCCTCGACGTACGCGGAGAACCGCGGCCTGACGACGACCGCGCCGGGACACAGCCGGCGTGCCTGCCGCTCGTTCATCGCCGTCCGAACGCCCTGTGCCTTCGCCTCGTAGCTCGCCGCGAGCACGACGCCCATGCCGACCAGCACCGGCCGCCCGCGGAGCCGCCGGTCGTCGCGCTGCTCGACGGACGCGAAAAACGCGTCGAGGTCGGCGTGCAGGATCGTGGCCCGGTCGGACACGAACAGATGTTCGCACAGTCAGAGCAGCTGCGAAAGCCAGACCCGAACGGCCTCGGCCACATCGTCTGCGGCGCGCAGGCCGTGATCCCCGGGCACGAGCACGACCGTCCGGAGCTGCGATCCGTTCGGGATCCCGAACGGATCGCGCTCGCCCTGGACGACGAGGGTCGGCACGGAGACGGCGTCGAGCTCTGGCAGCCGGCTAGGGGCGGACGGGCGCCCGGGCGGATGCAGCGGGAACGCGAAGCAGAGGACGCCCACGGCGCCGGTCGCGGCGGCGGTGCGGCA
>JANPKC010000056.1:0-6479 GCA_031425855.1 Actinomycetes bacterium
AGCCGCGGGTGGCGGCAGCGGCGAGGGGATGAAGATCGCCGTCGTCGACGACGGGATCGACCAGACGAATGCGTTCTTCAACCCGCAGGGCTACAGCTATCCGGCCGGCTTCCCCAAGGGCGGCACGAAATGGACGTCGCCGAAGGTGATCGTGGCGCGCTCGTTCGTCGGCGCCGGGGCCGACGACCGCACCCGGCTCGCCCTCGACCCTCAGGCCTCCTTCCACGGCACGCACGTCGCCGGGATCGCGGCCGGCAACGCGGGGACGACCGCACCCGCCGGCGCCGACCATCCCGAGACGGCTGGGCTCTCCGGCGTCGCGCCGCGGGCCTACGTCGGGAACTACCGCGTCTTCAACGTGCCGACGCCGCTCGGCCACGTCGGCAACACGCCCGAGATCGTGGCCGCGTTCGAGGCTGCGGTGCGGGACGGCATGGACGTGATCAACTTCTCCGGCGGCGGGCCGCAGACCGATCCGCTCAGCGACGCTCTCGTCGAGGCCGTGCGGAACGTCGCGGCCGCAGGCGTCGTCCCGGTGATCTCGGCGGGCAACGACCGCGACGACTACGGCGTCGGCTCCGCCGGCTCGCCCGGCACCGCCCCCGACGCGATCTCCGTCGCCGCGCTCTCGAACGCGCACGTCTATGCGCCCGCGCTGACGGTGACGGCCGCGGGTGCGCCCGAGGCGCTGACCCGTGTCCCCTTCGTGCGCACGGCGGGACCGGCGACGCCGGCCGCGTGGGCGACCGCCGACCAGCAGCTCGTGGACGTCGGCACGATCGTCGGCACCGACGGTCGGCCGGTGCAGCGCGACCTCTGCGGCCCGCCGGGGAACCTCGACGGCGGCCCGACCACGCTCCCCGCGGGCTCTCTGAACGGCGCGATCGCCCTCGTCTCGCGCGGCACCTGCACGTTCGCGCTCAAGAGCGCCAAGGTCAGGGCCGCCGGCGGCATCGGGATCGTCGTCGTCGACAACCGGCCGGGCGAGGCGAATCCGATCCCCGCCCAGCTGGCCGTCCCCGGCGGGATGGTCGCCGACCTCGACGGCCAGCAGCTGCGCACGTTCCTCGCCGGTCGCGGAGGGCGCACGACCGCCCGGATCGGGAGGGAGCCGCGCGAGCTCGTCACCGGCCGCAGCGGCATGGTCACCAGCTTCTCGTCCGCGGGCCTGACCGCCTTCGGCCATCAGCTGAAGCCGGACGTCGGCGCACCCGGGGGGCAGATCCTCTCGGCGACCCTGCCGCTCGCCGGTGGGCCGTTCGCCGTCTTCGACGGCACGAGCATGGCCGCTCCGCACGTCGCCGGTGCCGCGGCGCTCCTGCTGCAGCGGCACCCGAACTGGTCGTCGCTGCAGGTCAAGTCGGCGCTCGTCTCGACCGCGGCGCCGGCATGGGGCGACACCGCGCGGACGGTCGAGGCGCCGGTGGTCACCGCCGGCTCCGGCCAGGTCGACCTGCCCTCCGCCAACGACCCGAAGCTCTTCACCGACCCGGTCTCGCTCTCGTACGCCGACCTGAACGTGAACCGCGGCGCGGCGTCCAAGTCGCTGCTGCTCGCCGTCGCCGACGCAGGTGACGGCGCCGGCACCTGGACGATCGAGGTCAAGCCGCAGGCGCAGCCGAGCGGCGTCCAGGTCGTCGTGCCCGGGTCGGTCACGATCGCGCCCGGCGGCACGGCCCAGATCCCCGTCAGCGCGAACGCGGCGGCGAACGCGGCCGCGGGCGAGGCGTTCGGGTTCCTGCTCCTGCGCCGCGGCACGATCACGCGCAAGGTCGCGTACGCGATGCTCGTCACGCGCCCCGGGCTCGAGTCCGCGCCCGTCCTGCCGCTGCAGCAGCTCCAGGTGGGCGACACGCGCCGCGGCGTCTCGCGCGCGTCGGCGTACAAGTACCCGGCCGCCGCCTTCGGCCCCGCCCCGAACTACACCGGTGCGCCGGTGAACGAGGACGGCGCCGAGACGCTCTACCGGATCCGGATCGACGAGCCGGCCGTCAACGTCGGCGCCGCGGTGATCGCCTCGACTCCCGGCTCCCTCATCCATCCGTGGTTCCTCGGCTCGCCCGACGAGAACGACGTCCAGGGCTATGCAGGCCTGCCGGTGAACGTCAACAACCTGACGATCGACTACCCGCTCGACATCGGCGCGGCGGGAACCGTCTTCCCGCGCACGAAGGCCTACTACGTCGCCGTCGACTCCGGGCGCGACCTCTTCACGGGCCGGCCGCTCGGGGGCCAGTACGTTCTCCGCGCCTGGATCGACGACCTGCAGCCGCCGCTACTCGGGCTCCTGACCGAGCGCGTCTCGGCCGGCCGCCCGACGATCGCGCTCCGCGTCCTCGACCTGGGCTCCGGCGTCGATCCGTACTCGCTCGTGATCGGATACGGCCGCGTCCTGATCGGGGCGGCGGTCTACGACCAGGCCAGCGGGATCGCGTTGTTCCCGATCCCGCGCGAGGCGCCGGCGCTGCGCGCCGGGAAGCGTCAGCTGCAGGCCTCCGCGGCCGACTTCCAGGAGTCGAAGAACGTCGACTCGGTCGGCGACGAGCTGCTGCCGAACACCGCGTTCGCCGGCGGGCCGATCAGCGTCGTCGCGAAGCCGACGGTCACCTGGATCACGCCTGAGATTCGCGAATGCGCTGCCGCGCGGACGCCGATGATCGTGCTCGCCGGCTCGACCGCCGCGGTGCGCTCGATCCGCTTCTTCGACGGGAGGAAGCCGATCGCGACCGTGCGGCGCGGCGCGGCGGGCATCTACTCGGCCACCTGGCGGCGCGGTGGCGCGGCGAAGGGCCGGCACACGCTCCGTGCGATCGTCACCGACGCGAAGGGCCGCAAGGCCGAAGCCCAGCGCGTCGTCCGCGTCTGCTCGTAGCGACTCGGTCGTGAGGGTCGCGGTCGTCACCGGCGCGTCGAGCGGCATCGGCGAGGCGACGGCACGAGAGCTTGCGCGCCGCGGCTGGCTCCCGTTGCTGGTCGCCCGGCGGCGGGAGCGGCTGGAGGCTCTGGCCACGGAGCTCGGCGGCGAGATCGAAGTGTGCGATGTGTCCGAGCGGGAGGACGTCGAGCGCACCGCAGCGGCGATCCTGGAACGGCACCCCCGAGTCGACCTCCTCGTCAACAACGCAGGTATCCCCGGGCGCGGCGACTTCTTCTCGCTGGATCCCGAGCGGATCGAGGCGGTGCTGCGGACGAACTACCTCGGCGGCGTCTGGATGACTCGCGCGCTCGAGGCTGGGCTGCAGCAGGGAGCGCACGTGGTCAACGTCGTCTCGGTCGCCGGCACGGTCGCGTTCGCGCCGGCCGGACCGTACGCCGCGTCCAAGCATGCGCAGCTCGCGTTCTCGCGCTCGCTGGCGGGGCTGCTCGCTGCGCGGGGCGTCAAGGTGCACACGGTGCTGCCGGGATTCGTCGAGACGGAGGGGTTTCCGCAGAAGACGGTGCTGCGGAGCGCCTTCTTCCGGCGGGCGGTGGTCGGGCCGGAGCTCGTTGCCGAGAGGCTCGTGAACGCGGTCGAGTCGGGGAAGCGGGAGCTCTTCGTGCCGCGCTGGTACCGGCTCTTCGCGCTGGCGCAGGCGCTGCTGCCGGGCGTGTCGGCGCGCCTCGTCGCCCGCTCCGGCTATCGCCGGCCGTCCTAGCGCCGACGCGGCGCCGGCGGGGACGTGGCCGCACCGGACAAGGTCTGACCCTCGACCGTCCTGAGCGGACAGGTCGTTCGCAACAATTCCGCACCTCTTCGTCCACACGAGGCCGATTGCGGACGCGCGGCTCGTACGCTGGGCGAATGCCGCGTCCGCTCCGATCGCTCTACCCGCCGGGCTACTACAACGTCTTCGCTCGAGGGGTGAACCGCTGCGCGATCTACCGCACCCGCGACGACCGGCTCGAGTTCCTCCGCCTGCTCGGCAGCACGGTCAAGCGCTACCGCTGGAGCTGCTGGGCGTTCTGCCTGATGGGGAACCACTACCACCTCGTCCTCGACGTCCGGCAGCCCTGGCTCTCGTCCGGGATGCAGTGGCTGAACGGCGTCTACGCCGCCCGCTTCAACCACGCGCACGGACGTGTCGGCCACCTGTTCGCGGGCTGCTTCGGGGCGATCGCGATCGAGTCGGACGACCAGCTGATGGCGACGTGCGACTACGTGCTGCAGAACCCCGTCCGCGCGGGGATCTGCGCGGCGCCGGCGGATTGGCCGTGGTCGCGTAGCCGCGTCGCCTAGCGCGTCTTCGCGAAGCGCTGCACCGCGGCGAGCAGCTCGTCCGTCTTCGCACGCACTTCCGCCTCGTCCCCCGACGCGATCGCGCCGGCGACGCAATGGTTGACGTGGTCGTCGAGCACCTTCAGCCCGACGTTCTCGAGCGCCGTCATCGCGGCGCCGATCTGCGTCAGGATGTCGATGCAGTACCGCTCCTCGTCGACCATCTTCTCGATCCCGCGGACCTGTCCCTCGATCCGCCGGAGCCGCTTGCCGATCGCGTCCCTGTCGTAGCCGTGGCGCTCGCTCACGCCCGCACGCTCCTGAACGCGCGCAGGCGGAGCGAGTTGGAGACGACGAACACGCTGGAGAAGGCCATCGCCGCCGCGGCGACGATCGGGTTCAGGTAGCCGGCGACCGCGAGCGGAATCGCGGCGACGTTGTACGCGAACGCCCAGAAGAGATTGCCCTTGATCGTCGCGAGCACGCGGCGCGAGAGCCTGATTGCGTCGACCGCCGCGCGTAGGTCGCCGGAGACCAGCGTCAGGTCGGAGGCCTCGATCGCGACGTCGGTGCCGGTGCCGATCGCGATCCCGAGATCCGCCTGGGCGAGCGCGGGAGCGTCGTTGACGCCGTCGCCCACCATCGCGACGACCTCGCCTGCGTCCTGCAGCCGACGCACCTCCGCCGCCTTGTCGCCCGGGTACACCTCGGCGAGGACGCGCTCGATCCCGACCTCGGCCGCCACCCGCCTCGCGGTGGTCTCGGAGTCGCCGGTGAGCAGGACCGGCGTCAGTCCGAGCTCCTTCAGCTCCCGGATCGCCTCGGCGCTCGTCGGCTTGACGGTGTCCTCGACGACGAGCCGGGCGCGAAGCTCGCCGCCCCAGTGGACTCCGGCGCGGTCGACGGTGACCTCGACGTCGTCGACGAAGCCGACGACGCCCTGGCCGGGAAGGTTCCGGAAGCCGGTGACGACGGGCAGGACGCCGATCTCCGCCCGCGCAGCGTCGGCCACGGCGCGCCCCACGGGATGCTCGCTCGCGTCCTCGACCGCGCCGGCGAGCCTGAGCACCTCGCCGCGGGAGGCGCCGTTCAGCGTTTCGACTCCGACGAGCGTCATCCGACCCTCCGTCACCGTGCCCGTCTTGTCGAGGACGACGGTCGTGGCACGGCGCGTCTGCTCGAGCACCTCGGGGCCTTTGATCAGGACGCCCAGCTGCGCGCCGCGACCGGAGCCGACGAGGAGCGCGGTCGGCGTCGCCAGCCCGAGCGCGCAGGGGCACGCGATGATCAGCACCGCGACGGCGGCTGCAAAGGCGAACGCCGGGTCGGAGCCGGTGCCCAGCCAGAAGCCGAGCGCCGCGACCGCGACGGCGATCACGATCGGCACGAAGACGGACGAGATCCGGTCGGCGAGCCGCTGGACCGGCGCCTTGCCCGCCTGCGCCTGCGTCACGAGCCGTCCGATCTGCGCGACGGCCGTGTCGGAGCCGACGTGCGTCGCGCGGACGACGAGCCGTCCGGAGACGTTCACGGTCGCGCCGATCGCCTCGTCGCCGGGGCCGGCCTCGACGGGGACGCTCTCGCCGGTCAGGAGTGACGTGTCGATGGAGGAGGAGCCCGACTCGATCACGCCGTCCGTCGCGATCTTCTCGCCCGGCCGCACGACGAACAGGTCGCCGACCCGCAGCTCCTCGACGGCGACGCGACGCTCCTCGCCGTCCGGGCCGAGCACCGCGACGTCCTTCGCGCCGAGCTCGAGCAGTGCCTGCAGCGCAGCGCCGGAGCGGCGCTTCGCGCGCGCCTCGAAGTAGCGGCCCATCAGGATCAGCACGACCACGACCGTGGCGACCTCGAGGTAGATCTCGCCGCCACCCGAGCCGGCGCCGAGCGCGAGCTCGAAGTCCATCCGCATCGCGGGGTCGCCGGCGCCGCGGAAGAAGAGCGCGACGAGCGACCAGCCCCACGCAGCGAGCGTCCCGATCGAGATCAGCGTGTCCATGGTCGCGGCGCCGTGGCGCGCGTTCACGAGCGCGGCGCGGTGGAACGGCCACCCGCCCCAGAGGACGACGGGAGTGGCCAGCTGGAGCGAGAGCCACTGCCAGGAGTCGAACTGGAGCGGCGGGATCATCGCGAGCGCGAGTACCGGAAGCGTCAGCGCCGCGGAGACGAGCAGGCGGCGGCGGAGCGCCGCGGCCGGATCCTCCTTCTCGACTTCAGCATCGGCGTCGGTGGGCAGAGCCGCCTTGTAACCGGCCGACTCGACGGCGGCCACGAGCTGCTCCGG
>JANPKC010000057.1:0-7466 GCA_031425855.1 Actinomycetes bacterium
GCTCCGCCAGGGCGGTACCGCGTTCGTCCAGTCGGGGAACATCGGCGTGCCCGACCATCCGGCCGGGAGGTGGATCAACGACGAGACCGTCGAGGCGATCAACGGCGCGGCGACCGAGATCGTGCTGGCGGATGACCGCTATGCGGCGTACCGCGACGGGCATTCGGACGAGACCCGGCGCGCCGCCTACGACGATCTCCGCCGCAAGTTCTTCCTGCCGGTGCGCCCGCTCTCGCACTACCTCGACGCGCTCGAGGCGGCCGGCTTCCGTGTCGACCGCGTCGACCACCGGACGATCGCGGCCGACACGGGCGAGTGGACGGCCTTCCTCGGCACCTACCACGAGGGCGTCCTCGGCTGGGTCGGCGGCTCGGAACGGATCGAGGGCGCCCCGCCGACAGCGGAGGCCGTCGCCGATCGCCTGCGCCTCCTGCGCGAGAGCGTCGACCGGGTCTTCGGCGGCGACTCGTTCGACGCCGTCTGGACGTACATCGAGGCCGGGTAGCGTCAGCCGCGGTACTCGACCTCGACGCGCGCCGCCTGCGGCTCGAGCACGGCGACGGCGAGCGCGGCCTCGCGCTCGAGCTCGTCCGTCGCAGCCTTCGCGAGCTTCACGAAGGGCGTCGCCTCGACCGTCGCCACGTCCTTCCGGCGACGCCACCACCACGTCCCCGCCACAACGCCGTCGAGCAGGATCGTCGGGAGCACGTCGCCGTTCTTCCGGATCACCCGGCGCCGCGTCTCGTCGTCGAACATCCGCGTCCGGTCGGCGTGGGCAAGCAGGACGTTGTCCCACTCGCCGAGCAGCCGGAGCGGAGCGGGCGTCTCGGCTGGCGGGCGGGGCGCGCCGAGGAGGTCGTAGAGCTCGCGGCCGCGCTCGTCGGCGAATCGCTCCAGCCCCGGCTCGAGCGCCTCGAGGGCGGGGGCGAGCGTCGCGACCGCGAGCCCGGTGAAGGCGGCGATGTCGGCGCGGGTCGCGGGGCCGAACGCGGCCAGGTAGCGGCGCACGAGCCGCGTGACGCCGTCCGCCTCCTCGGCCTCGAGCGCACCGAGCCAGGCTGCGGCGGCGACGAAGCGGTTGCGCTGCCCGAACGCGTGCGGCTCGTCGCCGGGGACGTGCAGGATCGGCGCGTTCGTGCGCACGCGCCGCCAGACGCGGTCGTCCGCCATCTCCCGCTCGAGCTCGGCGAGGATCGGGCGCAGCGCCGTGCCGTCGAGCGGCTCCGCGAGCGCCTCGGCGGCGTGGGCGGCGAGCTCGAGGACGCGCGCCATGTCGACGCCGTCCGGCAGGTGGTTCGGCCGCAGCGTGCGGAAGTACGTCGCCATCGCGACGGCATCGTGCGGGTAGTCGGACGCCGTCACGAGATGGAGGGTCTCGCGCATCAGCGTCGCCCGCACGACGGCTCGTTCGTGCAGCGCGCGGCCGAGGTCGTCCCGCTCGAAGCCCTCGATCCGGGCTGCGAGGGCGACGTACGGCGCACGCGGCCGCTGCGCCTGGAGCGCGCACAGCCGGTGGACGGCCGCAGGGACGTCGAGGCGAGCCCGCTCCAGCAGCAGCTGGCGCGCGAGGGTCGCCCGGTTCAGCTCGCGGAGGGTCAGCGGCTTCATCGCGCGGACGGTACAACGTGGGCATGCGGTGGCTCGCGCTCCTGCTTGCCCTTCTCGTGCCCCTCTCGGCGTCCGCCGCCGGTGGCGGCCTGCAGGCGGCCAAGGCGCGCTATCTGCCTGCGGCGCAGGCGGCCTATTCGAATACGCCCGACGGCGCGCAGGCGCGCTACGAGGCCGGCCGCGACCTGGTCGAGGCCGTGCTCGCCGTCGGCCCCGTCGCACCGGCGCAGCGCTCGCTGCGAGCGGACTTGCTCGCCCGCGGGCGAGCTCAGGTCGCGAGAGCCGAGGCGCTCGACCGGGACGACGGCTTCCGCAGCGCCGCCCCGCTCGCGCCGCTCCCCGGCCTCGGGCCGGGCTACGGGCCACGCCGGCCGGATGCGTCCCTGGCCCGCCGGCTCGCGGCGGCGGCCGCCACCGCGAACGGCGCAGTCGGGATCTGGGTCCACGAGCTGGCGACGGGCCGCTACGCGGGCTACGAGGCGGACACGCGCTTCGCGGCCGCGTCGACCGTGAAGCTCGGCGCGCTCGTCGCGGGCATCACGGCCTCGCCGCGGCCCGAGCGCAGCCGCTGGTGGTACGACGTCCGTCAGATCGGGTTCTGGTCGTCGAACCTCGCGGCCAACCGGCTGCTCTCGAAGCTCGGCTACGGCGCCGTCGCGGGTGGGCTGCGCCGGCTCGGGATGACCTCGAGCACCTATCCGGGCCCCTACCGGGCGACGACGGCGTACCGCCCGCCCGGCCCGCACACCCGCGTCACCACCGCCCGCGACCTCGGCCGCGCGCTGCACCGCCTCCATGCGGGCGCGCACGGCGACGCGGCGATGCTGGAGCGGCTCGGCCTGAGCCGGCGGCAGGCTGTCGCGGCGCTCCGCGTCCTCGCCTCGGCGCAGCCGGCCCGGGACAACGCGGGCCTGCTCCGCCCGTGGCTCGCCGGCGCGACCGTCGCCGAGAAGAACGGCTGGCTCTCGGACACGCGGACGACCGCGTCGCTCGTCTATCGCGGCGGTCGAGCGACGATCGTCGTCGTCGAGCTCTACCGGCCGGGCGTCACCTACGCCGAGGCGAAGCAGCTGGGACGGCGGGTGCTCGTGGCGGCGGGGCTGCGGTGACTCCGGACGCCTTCGCCGCGAGCCCGTCGAGCGTCTGCTTCAGCTCCCGGTAGAGCGCGCTCGCCTCGGCAGGCGTGTCGCCGATCGCGGTCAGGCCGATCCGCCCCGCCACCGCCAGCGCGCTGACCATGTGCCGCGCGACGCCCGCCTCGCGCTCGGCGTCCCATCCGAGCGAGCGTTCGGCGACCACGTCGAGCAGGTCGTCGGGCGTCAGCGCCTGATAGGCCGGCGCGTCGAGGTGGTCGGTGGCGACGTAGTGCTTGAGATCGCCCAGTCGGGTGCGGAACTCTCCCGCGAGCGGGTCGTAGATCCCGTCGGTGAGCGTCGAGATCGCCATGAACGGATGCGTCGTGCCGCCGCAACGCAGGTTGATCTCGATCGCGTGCAGGTCCCAGCCGCCACCTTGCCGGACGGCGACGAAGTCGACGGCGCAGCGCCCGATCACGCCCTCGCGCGCGAGCCGGCGGCCGACCTTCAGCGCCCCGACGGCGAGCTGCGGCGCGTACTCCGCGTCGGCCGGGAAGCGGCAGCCGAAGTACGTCTGGCCGTGCGGGCCGCCGAGCACCTGGTCGTGGGTCGAGAGGATGTCGACCTGGCCCGACGGGCTGATGCGCAGCTGCGCGCTGGGGCTGCGAAAGTCCTCGCCCTCGATCCGCTCCTCGACGATCCCGCCCTGGTCGGCGAGCGCGGCGAGGTAGTCGCCGACGGCGGCCTCGGTGTCCTCCAGCGAGATCGCGTCCGCGAGCGAGCCGTCGGCGAGCGCACGAGGGACGTCGACGAGCGCGTTGCCGAGGCCGCTGACGCCGCGGTCGAGCTTGACGATCGCCGTCTCGCCGCGCAGCTCGCGCAGGGCGAGCACGGTGTCCGTCTCGCCGGAGACGTCGAAGCCGCGCGCGTGCGGGACGCCTTCGTCGGCGAAGACGCGCCGGCTGCCGGTCTTCGTCCCCAGCCACTCGAGCGCGGGATCGGCGCCGTACAGCGGGATCCCGAGCCGGACGGCGAGCTCGACCTCGTCGGGCGAGGTCGCGAACGGGAGCAGGAACGCGAGCTCGGGCTGGGCGACGAGGGCGCGGATCCGGTCGATCGCGCCGGGCCGGGCGAGCAGCTTCTTCGTCAGCGGCAGGTTGCGGCCGTCGACCAGCGAGACGACGGAGAAGCGGTCGCGCGCATCGGGCGTGTCCAGCTCGGGGACGAGCCCGAAGTAGTAGTCGATGAGACGCGGCAGGATCGGCTGCGAGGTCACGTAGACGACGCGCGAGTGGCGCGAGCGCAGCAGGCTGAGGACGAGGCAGAGGAAGCGCTCCTCGTAGGCCGGGAAGACGGGGATCAGCTGGTCGGGGACGTCCATGCTGATCGAGTGGACGACGACCACCGTGCGCTCGACGTCGCCGATCGAGCGCAGCGTCACCGACGGCCAGAGTGCGCGCAGCCGCTGCTGGAGCTCGGCGAAGTCGGGGGCCGGCATGGGGAGAACGTAGCGCGCCCTCGGAAGCCGGTGTACCGACACGTTCGGCTCGATTGATCGATCAGTCAAATTGATTGACAAATCAATCGCGAAATTCGAACGGAAGTTTCCGTAGATTTGTACGGGTTGTTGCTTCAAGAGAGCCCTTGCATTGTGCAAACAACGCACTAAAATGCGCACGCTGAATTCCGGCGGTCCTTACCGGCGGCCAATCATCATTCTTCCCGTTCGCGGGAGACGACAAGGAGAACCAGGTGAGAGTTCACGTTGTGCGCGTGTGTGCGGTCATCGGCCTGGCGGTTGCGCTTGCGACCACGCTCGCGAGCGCCCAGGCTGGAGCGGCCGCGGCAACCGACCGCTACATCGTCCAGTTGACCGATGCGCCGCTCGCGAGCTATCGCGGGGGCGTACTCGGACTTGCGGCGACGAGCCCGTCAGCGTCGGGTGCCGTCAAGCTCGATCCGGCGAGCCCGGCCAGCAAGGCCTATCTCGACTATCTCTCGGGAAAGCAGGCGACGGTGTTGACGGCCATGGGCGCGGCGCTCGGTCGCACGGTGACGCCGCTCTACACGTATCGCCATGCGTACAACGGCTTCGCTCTCTCGCTCACCGAGCAGGAGGCCGGCGCGCTCCGCGCGATCACGGGCATTGCGGCGGTCAGGAAGGACTACGTGCGCCACGTGCAGACCGACGCCGGCCCGGCATGGATCGGCGCGCCCGGCGTCTGGGACGGCTCCTCGACGGGGGCGTTCGGAGCGACCAAGGGCGAGAGGGTCGTCGTCGGCGTGATCGACACCGGGATCAACCATGATCACCCGTCCTTCGCGGACATCGGCGGAGACGGCTACGACCACCGCAATCCGCGCGGCCGCTTCTACGGCCTCTGCGATCCGGTGACGGGAAAGCCCTTCTGCAACGACAAGCTGATCGGCGTGTGGGACTTCACCGGCACGAGCCCGCTCGACGACAACCAGCACGGCAGCCACACGGCCAGCACCGCAGCGGGCAACTCGCTCTCAGCGAGCCTGCGGGCGCCGACGATCACCGTCACCCGGCCGATCTCGGGCGTGGCTCCGCACGCGAACCTGATCACGTACAAGGCCTGCATCGCGGCCGGCTGCCTCGGAGCGAGCCTCACGGCCGCGATCGACCAGGCGACGGCAGACGCGGTCGACGTGATCAACTACTCGATCGGCGGCGGCCCGTCCGATCCGTGGGGCGACAGCGACTCGGCGGCGTTCCTCGCTGCGCGCGAGGCGGGCATCTTCGTGTCGGCGTCCGCGGGCAACGACGGCCCGAGGCCGGAGACGGTCGGCTCGCCGGCGAACTCCCCCTGGCTCCTCTCCGTCGGTGCGAGCACACACGACCGTGCATTCGTCAACGCCCTCACCTCCATGAGCGGCGGCGGCAGTGCACCGGCGAACATCAGCGGCCGCAGCCTCACCGGGCCCTACGGCCCGGCGAAGATCGTCTACGCGGGTGACTACGGCTATCCGCTCTGCGGCGACGGCCCGGCATCACCGGAGGGGTCGGCCGCGATCAACCCCTTCCCGCCGGGGACGTTCGACGGCGAGATCGTGGTCTGCGACCGCGGCACGTACGGCCGCGTCGAGAAGGCGTCGAACGTCGCCGAAGGCGGCGCCGGCGGCTTCGTGCTCGCCAACGACGAGGCGAGCGGCGGCTCGCTCGTGGGCGACGCGTACCCGATCCCCGGCGTGGGCATCTCCTACGTGAACGGGGTCGCGCTGAAGGCGTGGCTCGCGTCCGGCACAGGGCACACGGCCTCGATCGCGGGCACGACCGCCCAGACGGCGGCTGCGAACGGGGACGTGATGGCCTCGTTCAGCTCGCGTGGCCCGAACAAGCCGGTTCCCGGCGTGATCAAGCCCGACATCACCGCGCCGGGTGTCGACATCCTCGCCGCCGTGCATACGACGAACCCGACGTCGCCGCCGGAGTTCGGCGTTCTCTCCGGCACCTCGATGTCGAGCCCGCACATGGCCGGCACGGCCGCGCTGATGCGGGCGCTGCACGGCAACTGGACGGCGGCGGAGATCCAGTCCGCGCTGGTCTCGACCGCCAAGTCGGTCGGCGTCCGGAAGGAGGACGGGCTCCGGCCCGCGGACGCCTTCGACATGGGCGGCGGCCGCGTCGACCTGACGCGCGCCGGCAAGGCGGGGCTGACGCTCGACATCCCGGCCGCGGACTTCACGGCGGCCGACCCGGCGACGGGCGGCGACCCGTCCACGCTCAACCTCGCGACCCTCGGGGAGGACGACTGCGACGGCGAGTGCACCTGGACGCGGAAGGTGACGAGCCGCGCAGGCGTGGCGACGACGTGGAACGTCGTCACCGCCGGGCCGAAGGAGCTCCGCTTCGTGGTGTCGCCGGCACAGTTCACGCTGCAGCCGAACACGACGCAGACGCTGACGATCACGGCCGACGTGCGCAAGCTCGCGGTCGGTCAGTGGAACTTCGCCGAGGTCAGGCTCGTCCCCGTGGGCGGTGCCGTGCCCGACACCCGGCTGCCGGTCGCCCTCCGGACCGCGAAGCCGGTACCGGTGAACGTCGTCACGAACTCCTCGCAGGGTGCGACGATCGTGACCACCTCGTCGAAGGTCGCGATCACCAGCCTGCAGACGGTGATCTCCGGCCTGACACAGGGCCGCTCGGACGAGTTCATGCTCGAGCAGGATCCGACGCCGACCGAGGGCCCGTACGACGTGCCGGTCGGCACGTCGACCATCCTCGTCGACGTGCCCGCGGGGTCGCGCTTCCTCGCGGCCGACATCGTCGAGACGGACTCGCTCGACCTCGACCTGTTCGTCGGGCAGGACGTGAACGGGGACGGGCTGGCCGAAGAGGGCGAAGAGCTCTGCCGGAGCGCCACCGAGACGGCGATGGAGTCGTGCCGCCTGAGCAACCTGGCGGGTGGCACGTACTGGATCGTCGTCCAGAACTGGCTCGGCCTGGGCCTCTCGAGCGTGAAGCTCGCGACGGCCGTGATTCCCGGCCAGAGCGCAGGCAACCTGACGGCGACCGGTCCGCGGTCGGTGGCTGCGAACACGCCGTTCGACGTCACGGTCACGTGGCGGGAGCCGGCGATGGACCCCGGTGAGACGTGGTACGGCCTCGTCGAGCTCGGCTCCGACAAGAAGCATCCCGCGAACGCGAAGGCGCTCTTCGTCAAGATCGAGCGCGTCTAGCAGCGAGTCCGGTGGGGGGGGGGGGCGACCCCCCCCCCCCCCCCCCCAAAAAAAAAAACACAAAGTAAAGGTAAACAA
>JANPKC010000058.1:0-8644 GCA_031425855.1 Actinomycetes bacterium
GCACCGTCGGCTTCAACTTCCACGTCATCCTGCCGCTGCTCGCGTCGGACACGCTCGATACCGGGCCGGAGGTCTTCGGCATCCTGTCAGCCTGCTTCGGCGGCGGTGCGCTGGTCGGGGCCCTCCTCTCCGCCGCGCTCGGCCGGGCGAGCTGGAAGGCGCTCGTTCTCGGAACGGGGGGATTCAGCGTCAGCCTGCTCGCGCTGGCGCCTCTCGCAACGGTCTGGCTGTGCGCGATCCTGCTCTTCTTCACCGGCGTCTTCTTCACGCTCTGGACGTCGAACGCGAGCTCGATCCTCCAGCTGCGCGCGCCCGACCACCTGCGCGGCCGCGTCGTCAGCCTTTACCTCTGGGCCTTCGCCGGGCTGGCACCGCTCGGCGGCCTTCTCGCCGGCTGGCTCTGCGCCGTCGGCGGAACGCAGTTGAGCTTCGCCGTGGCCGGCGCGACCGGACTCCTGATCGCCGCGCTCGCGGCGCGTCGGCTCAGCCTGCGACGGGCGGCTCTTCCGGCGTGAGCACGGCGCCCGGAAGCGGCTCCGCGCCGAGCTCCTCCGGCGGCTCCTGGTCGTAGTCGCCGCTCAGCTCGAGCTCTGACGGGACCGGTGAGGGGCCTGCGTCCGCCGAGGGATCCGGCTCGACTGCCGCAAGTACCCGCACGGGCTCCGGCTCGACGGGCGGGGCGGCGACGGGCTTCGGGGGCGCTGTCGCCGCCGGGGCGGCGGCGGCCACGACCCGCACGGGCTCCCGCTCGACCGGCGCCCCGACCTGCACCGTCTTCGGCATCGACTCGCCGTCGGGGAGCCGCACGATCCGCAGCGTCGGCTCGGGCCAGGCCGCCCAGACGACGACCGCGAGCGCGATCCCGGCCAGGATCATTCCCGGCCAGACGAGCCGCGCGACCCCGGCAGATCTCACAGCCGCATCTTGCTCGCAACCGCGGTCGCGCAAACGGATTCCGGGCCGCGGCGCGCTGTTTTACATGCGCCTTACGTGCCAGGCACCACACGCTCACGAAGAACGGACACAATGCGGGCCATGAGGACGAGGCGGAAGGGGCTCTGGGTCGTCGCGGCGCTGCTCGCTGTGAACGCGACCCTCCTCGTCGCGCAGCCGGGGCTGGCGCTGCCCGGCTCCCTCGGCAACTACTTCTTCGGGCCGAAGCTCGTCCGCGCCGAGGTGCTCGTCAAGGACGGCGGCGTCCTGCACGACTACCGGGTCGACCGCGGCACGATTCGCGCCAAGGCCGGTGGGACGCTGACGCTGCTCGAGCGCGACGGCGCCGTCGTCGCGATCCCCGTCGCGGCCGGGGCGGCGATCACGATCGGCGGCCGGCCCGCCGCCTACTCCGCGCTCCGCCGCGGTATGGTCGCCACCGTGATCCGAGACGGCGACGCTCCGGCGAACGAGGTTCGCGCCACCCGCTGATGACCGCAGCGGGCGCGGCGGAGGTCCACCCAGCGGGCACGCCGGGGCCGCAACTCCTGCTCGTGGAGGACGAGGAGTCGATCGGCTCGCTCGTCCGCGCCTATCTCGAGCAGGCCGGCTACCGCGTCGCCTGGGTGCGCTCGGGCGAGGAGGCCCTGCAGTCGCTCGAAGTACTGCGGCCGCGACTGGTGATCCTCGACATCGGCCTGCCCGGCGCCGACGGCTTCGACGTCTGCCGCGACATCCGCGTGCGCTCCGACGTCCCCGTCCTGATGCTGACCGCCCGGGACGAGGAGGCCGACCGGGTCGCCGGGCTCGAGGTCGGCGCCGACGACTACGTCTCGAAGCCCTTCTCGCCGCGCGAGCTCGCCGCGCGCGTGAAGGCTGTCCTGCGCCGGACGACGCCGGCCGTGCGCACGGAGCTGCTGGAGCTCGGCGACGTCGAGCTCGACCCGCAGGCCCGCGAGGTGCGCGTCGGCGGCGAGACCGTCGAGCTGACCGGAAAGGAGTTCGACCTGCTCGCGTACCTGCTCGAGAACGTGGGCATCGTCGTCTCGCGCGACCAGCTGCTCGACCGGGTCTGGGGCATGAGCTACGCCGGCGGCACGCGCACGGTCGACGTCCACGTCGCGCAGCTGCGCCGGAAGCTCGGCCGGCCCGACTCGATCCGCACCGTACGGGGGTCCGGCTACAAGGCCGTCAAGCCGTGACGCTGCGGGCGCGGCTGTTCGCCGCGATCGCGCTCGTCGCGCTCCTCTCGCTCGCGCTTGCGCTCGTGCTCGGCGCGATCCTGACGCGGCGGGCCGTCGAGCGAAACACGCTGCGCGACGTCTCGGCTCAGTTCGACCTGCTGGTGGAGCGCGAGCGCGAGGCGCTCGTCCCGTTCGGCCGTCTCCGCTCGCTGCAGGAGTTCCTCGACCGGCAGGACGAGCGGGTGGTGCAGGTGCCGGTCGACGGCTCGTCGAGCCTGCTTCCGCCCGACCGCGCGGCGCTGCTCCGCCGCGGCGCGCGGCTCGACGGGGCCCTGCACGAGGACGGAACGCGCTACCTCTACGCCGCGCGGCTCGTGAACGGGAAGGGGTTCATCCTGCTCCGTCCCGCGAGCTCGACCACCTCGGCCTGGCGGCCGCACATCGAGGGGCTCGTCGCCGCGGCGGTGGCGACGGCCGCTCTGGCCGCGCTGATCGCCTTCCTGCTCGCACGCGCGATCGCACGCCCGGTCCGCCGCGTCGCGGAGGCGACGCGCGGCCTCGCGAGCTCGACCACGTCGCCGCCGCTCGTCCCGGTCGAGGGCGCGCGCGAGCTGGCGCTGCTCGCCGAGAGCTTCAACGAGGTCGCCGTCGCCCTGGCGCGGGCGCGCGAGGCCGAGCAGGCGTTCCTGCTCTCGGTCAGCCACGAGCTGAAGACGCCGCTGACCGCGATCCGGGGCTACGCGGAGGGCCTCGGCGAGGGCGCGCTCCCGGCGGACGAGGCGGCGGCGACGATCGTCACCGAGTCGCGGCGGCTCGAGCGGCTCGTGGGAGACCTGCTCGACCTCGCGCGCATGCGCAAGGCGGAGTTCAGCGTCCGCAGGGAGCCGATCGACCTCGGCGCGATCGCCCAGGAGGCGCTGCGGCGCTATGACGTCCCGGCGCGCGACTTCGGCGTCACCCTCGAGGCCGAAGGAGCCGCGACCGCTCCGGCGACGGGCGACGCCGACCGGACGCTGCAGATCGTCTCCAACCTCGTCGAGAACGCGCTCCGGCTGACGCCAGCCGGCGGGTCGGTCCGGATCGTGACGGCGCCAGGATCGATCCGCGTCGAGGACACCGGCCCGGGCCTCCGGCCCGAGGAGCTGGGACAGGCGTTCGAGCGGTTCTACCTCTACTCCCGCTACGGCCGCGAGCGCCCGGTGGGGACGGGGCTCGGGCTCGCGATCGTGAAGGAGCTCGCCGAGGGAATGGGCGGCACGGTCGCCGTCGAGAGCACGCCGGGCGGGCTGACCGTCTTCACCGTGCGGCTGCCGCACGCGGCGGCGCTGCCGCTCACACACGCCTGAGCCCGTTTTACGCCGGTTTTACGTTCGGCGAACGAGAGCGTGACGGCGGCGGGGAAGGATGCGGTTGTCAGCTTCGCCTACGAGGAGGATCTCTCGAATGAAGAACACCAGGTACATCTTCGGAGCGATCGCCGCCCTGGCGACGCTCGCCCTCGCGACCACCGCCGTTGCGGCCGTCGTGATCAAGGGCACGAACCGCGACGACGTGCTCACGGGCACGGACCGGAACGACCTGATCGTCGCGAAGATGGGCAACGACACGATCAGCGGCATCGGCGGCAACGACCGCATCCACGGCAACCAGGGCAACGACTCGATCGACGCCGGTCCCGGCAACGATCACGCCTGGGGCGGCTACGGCAACGACACCGTCGGCGGCGGCGAGGGCAACGACGTCCTCCGCGGGCGGCCCGGCGACGACTCGCTCGACGGCGGCCCCGGCAACGACCGGATCTGGCCCGGCCGCGGCACCGACCGCCAGAACGGCGGCGAGGGCGACGACGTCCTGCACGCGCTCGCGCGCGACAAGCAGGTCGACACGATCGACTGCGGTCCCGGCAACGACGTCGTCTGGCTGAACGCCAAGGAGACGACGGACGTGCACGTCAACTGCGAGACCGTCAAGACGGTCACCGTGGTCGGCGACGGCGACGACTCCTAGGTTCCCCCTGCACTAGGCCGTTCGCGGCCGGAGGCGGTGATGCCTCCGGCCGCTTCCGGCCGCCGTCACCGGCTCCGCCGAAGCCTGCGGCGCGCGTCGCGCCGCTGCTCGGCGCGGGCCGCGAGCGCGATCTGGCGGGCGCCGCGTGGCCGGCGCTGCGGCCGCGAGCGACTTGCCCTGTGGTGTTCCCAGCTCAGCATCACACCTCCTTTCGTCTGACCCAGACCGTACGGGCGGCGGGTATGCGCCGTCATCGGCCGTCCGGTCGATTCGCCGTCCTCCCCGCGGACGATTCGGCGGTTCACCCACACGAGGGAGAGACGGGGTCGGCGCCCGCGCGCATAGTCACTTCAATTGCGGCGTACGAACCCGGTCTCTTGCGGCGGCCGGAGAGGGAGAAAGCCAGATGTACGAGTTCGCGAGCGGTGCGGCTGCGCCCGTGGCTGTCGGCCTGATCGGCTCCGTCGATCCTCCTTTGAGCCCCGAGCCGGTCGGCCCGGCACCCTCCAACTTCGAGGCGCCGCCGGTGCCGCTGCGCTCCTTCGAGTCGATCCTGGCCGAGCACACGTCGGCGGCGAACGCGGCTGCGTCGAAGCCGGCCGAGGAGGAGACGGTCGAGACGGTCGAGACGCGCCGGATCGTGCTCCGGCTGCTCGGCGGCGAGCAGCTCGAGCTGGCCGGCTACGACGACCGGGACGAGGCGGTCGCGGCCGCCCGGGATCTGATGACCCGCTTCAGCGCCGCCGAGGCGGCGGGCGAGTGGCCCGAGCTCGACGGCCGCTTCATCCGGCCCGGCTCGGTCGCCTCGATCGACGTGCTCTCGAGCGAGTAGCTACGGGCGCCACTCGGCGTCCGTTCCCCTGGTCAGCCGGCGCAGTCCCGTGCCGTCGGCGTTCATCGTCCAGATCGTGCCGGGAAGCTGCGTGAACGCGATCCGCTTGCCGTCGGGCGAGAAGTCGGGCGCCCAGTCGTCGCCGGCGCGGCGCGTCAGCCGCACCTGGCCGGTGCCGTCGGGGTTCATCACGTAGATCTCGCCCTGCTGGTCACGGTTCGAGGTGAAGGCGATCCGGCGGCCGTCAGGCGAGAAGTCGGGGCTCAGGTCCGGGCCGGGCAGCTTCGTCAGCCGCGTCGCACCGCTGCCGTCGGCCCCGGCGACGTAGATCTCCTCGTCGCCCGAGCGGCTCGAGACGAACGCCAGCCTCGAGCCGTCGGGCGACCAGGCCGGCGAGTGCGCATCGCGCAGGAGAGGTCGCGGTCGCATGCCGTCGGCGCCGATCGTCCAGATGTCGTCGGCCCGCGTGAAGGCGAGCTCCTGCACGGAGGTCGCACCACCGCCGGGGCTCGGGGAGACGAGGGCCGCGGCGAGGAGGGCCGCCGCTGCGATCAGGACGAGGAGGAAGCGCCACATGGCTCGAAAGTAGCGTGCGACCCCCTCGGTCGCGCGGACGATTCCCCGTCGTTCGCGCGGACGATCCGCTACAAGGGCTCGGCCGCGACGACCCAGAGCGGACCGTCGCTGCACTCGACCCGGCGAGCACCGTCGCCGGGATCGGCGAGCCGTGTCTGCAGGAGCACGAGCCGCTCCCCGTCGAGCTCCGCGACCGGCGCCCGCAACCCGGACAGCCCGAACGTGAGCTGCCATGCACGCACCTGGTCGTGGATCTCGCGCGCCGTGCGCGACCAGTCGACGCGGGCGTAGTCGTCGTCCTCGAAGTGACCGGCCCAGGTCGCGCCCTCCGCGGGCTGAGGGTCGCCGGGATCGCCCGCCCCGACGCGCTCGAGCGCCCGAGGGAGGAGGCCGAGGCCCACCTCCAGCAGCCGCGGCCCGAACTCGGCGATGTCGACGTCGTCGTCCCGCACCGGCTCCGATCCCTGCGAGAGCAGGTTGCCCGTGTCGAGCTCCGCGTCCATCCGGTGCCAGGTGAAGCCCCAGTGGCTGTCGCCGGTGCGCAGCGTCCAGGCGAACGGGACCGGCCCGCGGTGCCGCGGCAGCAGCGCCGGATGGTGGTTGATCGAGCCGAGCCGGGCCACGTCGAGCGCCGCCTGCGGGATCTTCCACGGGAAGCCCCAGCAGATGGTCAGATCGGGCTCGTAGGCCCGCAGCAGCCGCTCGATCGACCACTTGTCCGCGGCGAAGAGCAGGTCGACCCCGTGCGGCGCGCTCGCCGCGTCGAGCTGCAGGAACTCGGGTTGCCGGTCGCCCTCCGGGCGGCGCGGCGCCACCAGCGCCACCGGCTCGTGACCGAGCTCGCGGAGCCTGTCCGTCAGCGCCGTCGCGATCGGCTTGATCGTGCAGATCATGCAGATGCGCCACGACTCGGCCACGCGGTCAGCCTACGACGAATCCCGCGTCCGGGGGAAGCCCCGGCGCCCGCGTCCGTCGAGGATGAGCAGGCTGGAGTGGCGTCCTCCGGCAGCCGCCAATCACGGGAAGGAAGACGTCATGCATGCTCTCGCAGAGCCCCCGGTCAGCCCGACCCCCGTCGGTGCCGAAGAACGCGAGCGGCCCGCACTCGACCAGCGCCGTGTGGTCGTCCGCCTGCGCGACGGCGAGACGATCCTCGTCGGCGGCTCGCCGACCTACGAGGACGCGCTCGTGCTGGCGCAGAAGACGATCCTCGAGCTCGGCGACGTCGACGAGGGCGAGTGGCCGATGCTCGGAGACCGCTTCATCAACCCGGACGCGATCGTCTCGGTCGACGTCCTGCGCTGGTCGTAGCAGGGTTTGGCGGAACGGTCCAACGGCGGAGGCCGGGGGCGCGCCCAACGACGGGCGCGCCCCCGAAGGTCGGATCAGCGGAACGGGGGCGCGTACATCAGGCCGCCCTGCGACCACTGGGCGTTGAGCCCGCGGGCCAGGCCGATGGGCGTGGCCGCGCCGATGTTGCGCTCGAAGACCTCGCCATAGTTGCCACGGCCGAGATCGCGGCCACGGCCCAGCCGGGCTCGAGCCCCATCATGGTGCCGTACTCGTCCTCGGTCCCCAGGAGGCGGTTGACGTCGGGGTTGGTGCCGGCGGCGGCCGACATCTCGGCCACGTTGGCCGAGGTGATCCCGAGCTCCTCGGCGGTGACGAGCGCGTAGAAGGTCCAGCGCACGACGTCCGCCCAGTCGTTGTCGCCGTGGCGCACGGCCGGCCCGAGCGGCTCCTTGGAGATGATCTCGGGAAGGATCACGTGGTCGTCGGGCGTCTCGAAGGAGGCGCGCACCGAGGCGAGGCCGGAGGCGTCGGTGGTGTAGGTGTCGCAGGCCCCTGCGAGGTACTGCTGGCGCCCCTCGGCGTCGTTGGCGATCGGCACCGGCTGGTAGGTGATGTTGTTGACGCGGAAGAAGTCCGCGAGGTTCAGCTCGGTGGTGGTGCCGGTCTGGATGCAGACGGTGGCCCCGTCGAGCTCCTTGGCGGAGGTCACGCCCAGCGCGGTGGGCACCAGGAAGCCCTGGCCGTCGTAGTAGTTGACCGCCACGAAGTCGAGCTTGAGGTCGGTGTCGCGCGAGTAGGTCCAGGTCGAGTTCCGGGCCAGCACGTCGACCTCGCCGGCGGCGAGGCCGGTGAAGCGCGTCTCGCCCGAAAGAGGCACGAAGTTCACGGCCTCGGCGTCGCCCAGCACGGCCGCGGCGATGGCGCGGCAGAGGTCCACGTCGAAGCCCTGCCAGACGCCGTTGGCGTCAGGCGCGGCGAAGCCGGTGAGGCCGGGGTTGACCCCGCAGTTGAGCGCGCCGCGCGCCCGCACGTCGTCGAGCGTCGCCGCCGAGGCCGCCCCTGCGACGACCAGCGCCGCGAGGCTTGCGCCTGCGAATACGGATGCCTTCATTCGTAGCCCTTCCTGTGGCTTGCGCGCGGACCTGTCCCGGCCCGCGCTCTCCCTGTGCCGCCGGGCCGGGGCGGACCCCGATCCCTTCGGCCTGCGGGGGTTACCCCCCCAACTCGGGCGATGTTGCGGGCAGTCATTCCGATTGGTCAAGGGTCCAGTCACCGGATTCGATGGGTGGACTGGGCCCGGATGCCAGGAAAACGGGCGGTTCCGTCGCGTCGCCGCCCAGAGGACGGGCTCCCGGACAGGCTCGGCGGGCGGGCTCAGCCCAGCAGGCGCCAGAACCGCGCCGCGTCCAGGAAGGCCGCGCGCCGCAGGCCGGCCGCTTCGGCGGCCTCCTCGTCCTCGCCCCATTCCTCGACCTGGAAGTCCTCGTCGAGGCGCGACAGCGACCAGGCCTCCTCGGGCGAGAGCCAGCCTTCGGCCACCGCGAGCGCCAGCACCAGCGAGCCCGAGAGCGCCACGAGGTCGTGGAAGGCCGCAAGGCGGAAGGGTTCGATGGCCTCCACCCGCGCGCGCAAGGCCGAGAGCGCCGCCTCGTCCTGCGCCACCGGCATCACGCCGCGGCCGGTCGCGAGCCGCACGCCGAGCGTCTCGGCCGCCCAGTCGAGGACCGGGTCCCAGGCAGCCCGCTGCCGCTCCACCAGCCGCTCAGGCGTCTCGGCGCGGTGCGACAACAGGTCAGGCGCCGTATCCCGCGAGCATTGC
>JANPKC010000059.1:0-16809 GCA_031425855.1 Actinomycetes bacterium
CTCTACTGGTTTCCTCGTGCCGAGGCCGGTGACACCGCCGAGCCGCGGCTCGGGCTGGCCGTGCCCAAGTCGGTCGGGAACGCCGTCGTCCGCAACCGCGTCAAGCGGCAGCTGCGCGAGACGTGGACGGAGCTCGCAGGCCGCGCCCGGCCCGGCCACGACTACGTGCTCGTCGCGAGGCCCGGCCTCGCGGAGCCGGCCGAAACGCGCGGGCACGAGTGGCTCGCCGAGCGTGTGACCGAGGTGCTGGACAAGGCGGCTGCATGAGATACCTCGGGATCGGCCTCGTCCACCTCTGGCGCTCGACCTTCGGGCTGCTGACGCCGGCGAACACGTGCAAGTTCCATCCGAGCTGCTCCCAGTATGCGCTCGACGCCCTGCACGCCCACGGTCTCGTCAAAGGCGCGGCCAAGGCCGGCTGGCGGCTGCTGCGCTGCAACCCGTGGAGCCACGGCGGGGTCGATCCCGCGTGATCGTCGCCGGCATTCTCACCCCGCTCGAGGATCTGCTCACGTGGATCCTCACCCACCTCCACGACAGCGTCGGGCTTACCTGGGCGTGGTCGATCGTCGCGCTCGTCGTGATCGTCCGGATGGTGCTCGTGCCGCTGACCGTTCGCCAGATCCACTCGATGCAGAACCTGCAGGCGCACGCGCCGGAGATGAAGGCGATCCAGCAGAAGTTCAAGCACGACAAGCAGCGGATGAACCAGGAGATGATGGCCTTCTACAAGGAGAACCAGATCAACCCGGCCTCCTCGTGCCTGCCGATCCTGGCGCAGTTCCCGATCTTCATCGGCCTCTTCTTCGTCCTGCGCGACTTCGACGACGAGATCTTGACCCAGGCTCAGTACAAAGGCTCGAGCGTCGACTGGCTGAGCCTGATCGACATCACCGACGACACCAAGGTGGGGTGGGGGCCGCTCCTGATCGTCCTCTACGGGATCAGCCAGCTGACGTCGTCGTACCTGATGTCGCAGAACATGCAGCCGGCGCAGCGGGCGATGCTGCTGATCCTCCCGATCGCGTTCATCCCCTTCGTGCTCAACTTCCCCTCCGGCCTGATGCTCTACTGGCTGACGACGAACCTGTGGACGACCGGCCAGGGGCTGATCACGCGACGCCTGACGCCGAAGCCGCAGCCGCCGCCGAAGAAGAGCTCGCGGACGCCTCCCAAGGGGGCCGCGGCCGCGGCCGACGCGACCGCGAAGCCGGCGGAGGAGAAGAAGCCGGCCGCCGCGCCGCCGCGCGTGCGCAAGGTCAAGCGCAAGAAGGGCGGCTCGCGACGGTGAACGAGCTCTCCGTCGAGATGACCGGGGAGACGGTCGGCGAGGCGAAGTGGGCGGCGCTGCGCGAGCTCGAGCGAATGCGGCCGGGCCTCGACAAGGAGGCGGTGCGCTTCCAGGTGGTCAGCGAGGGCGAGCGCGGCCTGCTCGGCGTCGGCTACGAGCCGGCGCGCGTGATCGCCTCGGTCGACGCGGGCTCCGCGCCGGAGCTCGAGCCGAACGCTCCTGCCGCGCGCGAGGGAGAGAGCGCCGACGCCGCCCGCCTGCGCGAGGTCGTCGAGCGGATCGCCTACGAGATCGGTGTCCGCTGCAACGTCGAGATCGAGGAGACCGACGCCGAGATCCGGGTCGTCTGCGAGGGCGACGAGCTCGGGATGCTGATCGGGCGTCACGGCCAGACGATCGACGCGATCCAGTACCTCGCGAACGCGATCGTCTTTCGCGGCCGCTACGAGGAGCGCAAGCCGCTCGTCGTCGACGCGGCGGGCTACCGGGGCCGCCGGCAGGCGACTCTGGATGCGTTGGCGACTCGCATGGCCGAGCAGGCAGCGGCGACCGGCCAGCGGGTCGAGCTCGAGCCGATGACGGCCGTGGAGCGGAAGATCGTCCACGAGAAGCTGAAGGACGATCCCGAGATCGAGACGGCCAGCGAGGGCACGGAGCCGAACCGCTTCGTCGTGATCTACCCGCGCAACGTCTCTGTCTGAGTCGCTCGCGCGGCGCGTGCTCGAGCGCTGGCTCGCCGGCGTGCTCGCGACCCCCGGCCTGACCGGGCTGAAGGACCCGGCCGAAGCCCGGCGCGTCCTCCTCGAAGATGCGCTCGCGGGGCTCGACCTCGTCCGCCGCTTCGACGGCCCGATCGTCGACGTGGGGAGCGGCGGCGGCACGCCCGGGATCCCGCTCGCAGCGTCGCTGCCGGACAGGGAGGTGACGCTGCTCGAGGCGGAGCGTCGCAAGACCGAGTTCCTCGAGCAGTGGACGGCCGAGCTGCCGAACCTGCGCGTTGTCTGGGGTCGCGCCGAGAACCAGCCGAACGAGCGGTTCGGCGTCGTCGTGGCCAAGGCGCTCGCGAGCCCGCCGGTCGCGGCCGAGTGGTGCCTGCCGCTCGTCCGCGAGGGAGGCGCGGCGATCCTCTGGGTCGGGCCGTCCGCCGACGCCGCGGCGGTGGCGGACGTGGCCGCGAGGCTCGCGGCCGAGCCTGCCGAGTCGCCTCCAGGCTTCCTCGTGATTCGCAAGACCGGCCCGACGCCGGCCGGCTTTCCCCGCCGCGCCGGAGTCGCGAAGAAGCGCCCGCTCGCCTGAACGCCAAGTGACAGTCTGTTACTTGGCCGGGAGCGCGTTCCGGAGCCGCATGCCGCTGAACTCGAGCGTCGACGCGACGACCTCGCTCCAGAGCGGCCACAGGTTGGGCACGGCGCGAAGCTCGATCCCGGACAGCTCGTGCAGGGCGACGAGATCACCGAGGGGTCTTACGTCGAGCGGCTCGATCCGGGCGCGGGCGATCCAGTAGCCGCCGACCTCCGGGTGCGGCTCGAAGGACGCGTCCGGGAGCCGGTACGCGAAGACGGCCGTCGTGCGCATCCGGCCGAGCCAGCCCTCCTCGACGACGTGCACGCGGCCGGCGCCGCCGAGCAGTCGCGCCGCGTCGGCCGGATCGGTGGCGGCGTCCGCCCAGAACGTGCCCCGCGGGCAGTCGCGCGGGAACCAGTAGAAGGGAAGGTGGCGGGTGTCGACCGCCCAGACGAGCGGCTCGCGCTCCTCGGCGGTCGCGCTGACGTGCGGCTCGAAGGTCTCGATCGACGCGTCCTCGCTCACGTGCCAGACCGCGTGCGCGCCCTCGTTCGCGTACGGGGGAGCGGCGTCGCGCACGCGCCCAGGATAGTCCGGTGCCCTCTCTAGACTCGGAACGTGGCTGGCACCATCTACGCGATCGCGAACCAGAAGGGCGGCGTCGGCAAGACGACGACGGCCGTCAACCTCGCCGCCTGCCTCGCCGAGGCCGGCGAGCGAGCGTTGCTCGTCGATCTCGACCCGCAGGCGAACGCGACGTCCGGGCTCGGCGAGAAGGCGAACGGCACGTCGAGCTACGACCTTCTCGACGGCGCGCCCGTCGCCGAGATCGCCAAGCCGACCCGATTCGGGAACCTCGAGCTCGTGCCCGCGAAGCCGGCGCTGGCCGGTGCGGCGGTCGAGCTCTCGGAGCACCCCGACGGAGAGCGCTACCTGCAAGGATCGCTCGCGGGCGCACGCGACCGCTACAGCTTCGTCTTCCTCGACTGCCCGCCTTCGTTCGGCCCCCTGACCGTGAACGCCCTCGCGGCGGCGGACCGCGTGATCGTGCCGGTCCAGGCCGAGTACTACGCACTCGAGGGGCTCTCCCAGCTGCTCGGCTCGATCGAGCTCGTCAAGGCGCGGCTCAACCCGCGCCTCGGGCTCGCCGGGATCCTCCTGACGATGGTCGACGGCCGCACCCGGCTGGCCGCCGAGGTCGAGGCCGAGGTGCGGCGCCACTTCGGCGACCTGGTCTTCACGACGACCGTGCCGCGCTCGGTCCGCCTGGCCGAGGCGCCGAGCCACGGCCTCCCTGCGATCGCGTACGACCGCCGCTCCTCGGGAGCGGAGGCGTACTGGAAGGTGGCGATGGAGCTTGTCGAGCGCTCCTAGAAGAGGACTCGGGCGCGGTCTCGAGGTCCTGATCGGCGGTGCCGAGGGGGCGGCGGGCACGCAGCTCGCGCAGTTGCCCGTCGACGCGATCCATGCGAACCCGCGGCAGCCGCGCCGGCGGTTCGAGCCGGAGGCGACGACGGGCCTCGCGAGCTCGATCAAGCAGCAGGGCCTGCTGCAGCCGGTCGTCGTGCGCCCTCGCCAGGCCGGCGGCTACGAGCTGATCGCCGGCGAGCGCCGCTGGCGCGCCGCGCGCGAGGCCGGGATCGAGCTGCTTCCCGCGCTCGTCCGCGAGGCCGACGACCGCGACACTCTCCTGCTCGCGCTGGTCGAGAATGTCGCCCGCGAGCAGCTCTCGCCCGTCGAGGAGGCGCGAGCGTACGCGTCGCTCGTGGACGAGTTCGAGCTCTCCCTCGGCGACGTCGCCGAGCGGGTCGGCCGCTCGAAGTCGTCCGTCTCGAACCGGCTGCGGTTGCTCGAGCTTCCCGAGGAGGTGCTCTGGATGGTCGCCCGCGGCGAGCTGACCGAGGGCCACGCCCGCGCGGTGCTCTCGCTGCCCGACCACGACGCCCGCAAGAAGCTCGCGAAGAAGATCGTGCGCGACGGGATGTCCGTGCGTGCGGCAGAGCGAGCTGCCCAGGACGGCGGCGCAGCCCGTAAGCCACGGGCCGCAGCGCAGGTCGATCCGGCGCTCGCAGAGCGCGCGCGCGGTGCGGCCGAACGGCTGACCGGCCTGCCGACTCGCGTCTCCGCCGGCAAGCTCGAGATCCACTTCGGCGAGGAGCTCCGGCTGGAGGAGCTCGTAGAAGTCCTCGAAAGTCTCTAGCTACAATCGCGCTCCGCGGGCGATTAGCTCAGTTGGTTAGAGCGCCGCTCTGATAAGGCGGAGGTCCCTGGTTCGAATCCAGGATCGCCCACTCCTCGCGCGTCGGGTCGGCTCAGTGGAACAGGCGCGTGCGGCGGACGTAGTCCTCGACCGCGAGGAGGAAGTTCGCGTCGCCGGCGATCTCGGCGATCGTCCCCTTGGTGCTGTCGTCGAGATCGTCGTCGTGGCGCAGGTTCGCGATGAACGGCGCGAGCGTGCCGGCCTGCGACATCGCGGCCATGCGCAGGCAAAGGCGCTTCGTGTGCTCGTCCTGCGTCACCGCCTCGAGCGACTCGATGTCGTGGAGCCAGAGGTCGACCATGCTGACTCAACGGCCGTCGGCGGAATCGAGGTACGGCCACCTGACTCAGGGATCGCTCGCTCGGGGTGCAGCGCCGACAACCGCAGTAAGCGCCCTGGATCAGCGCGAACTTGCGGACATGCGAATCGGAGATCTCCTCGCCTACCGGGGTAGGCGCTACGTCGTGCGCGGGCTCGACCCGATGGGCGTGCCCGATCGTCGCGCGGACCTGGAGGACGTGGAGACCGGGGAAGCGATCCGGGTTCCGATCGCCGAGCTCGCCGCCGCACAGGATTCATCCCCGTAGGCGCTGGCTACACTGCGCGGGAGGCCCTGTCGATGCGAGAGATGGTCATCTACGGCGTCAGCTTCGACATGGTCGGCAAGCAGCCGATCGTGCTGCTGAAGACGGCCGACGGCAATCGCTTCCTGCCGATCTGGATCGGCCACCCGGAAGCCGCCGCCATCCTCGTGAAGCTCCAGAACGCAGCGCCCGCGCGGCCGATGACGCATGACCTGCTCAACGACGTCGTTGGCCAACTCGATGCGGAGGTCGTGTCGATCGCGGTCACCGAGATGCGCGAGAACACCTACTACGCGCGAATCACCCTGCAGCGCAACGGCTCCGAGATCGAGGTCGACTCGCGGCCGTCGGACGCCATCGCGCTCGCCGTCCGATCCGGAGCGAAGATCTACGTCGCCGACGAGGTGATCGAGGAGTCCGGCGTCGAGTTCGAGGGCGATGCCTCCGACGACGAGATCGCCGCCGCCGCGGGCGTCCCCCCGCTCGCCGACCTCGATCCGGACGAGTTCCGCGCCTTTCTCGACACCGTCTCGCCGGACGAGTTCGCCGCCGAGCCGCCGGACGAGAGCTAGGGCTCCTCGCCCCGGCCGACCTCGCGCTTCGTCAGGTCGAGCAGCTCGGTGTAGATCTCCCGCAGGCCCTCGGGCGACAGCGGGCCTCGGTTCGCGCGCGTCAGGTACTGCAGCATCCACTCCTCGCGGGCGGGGTCGAGGAAGTCGATCCCCCGCTCCTCCTTGACGCGCTTCAGCCGCGCGACGAGCTTCAGCCGCGCGTTCACCGCCTCGACGATCGCGACGTCGTTGTCGGACAGCTGCTCGCGCAGCTGCCGGATCAGCGGGTCGTCGTTACTCGCCACGTCAGAGGTGGACGACGACGGTCGTCCCGGGGCCGTGTGCCCCGCCCGTGAGAAGCCGCACGCGCCCGAGCGCCCGTCCCCAGCCGGGAACCTTGCGGACGAGCAGGACGATCGCACCGCGCACAGGCTCGAGAATAGCGGGACAGTCAGCGGAGCATGCCTTCAGAGAAGCAGGGGCGCGGTCATCCCGATCGCGTTGAACGCGCAGTGGACGAGGAAAGCCGGGTAGATGCTGTCCGTGCGCAGGCGGACGAGCGCGATCACGATCCCGAACCAGACGAACGCGGCGAGCGAGAGCAGCAGCCCGTGCCCGAGCCCGAAGAGGACGGCCGTCACCCCGACCGCGACCGGTGTTCCCGCCCGCGCCAGCAGGAGCGACATGCCGAGGCCGCGGTACAGGAGCTCCTCCGTGATCGGAGCGACGAGGACGACGGCGACGAAGCTCAGCGCGTAGGCGCCGGCGCGGCTCCCGTCCCACCCCTCGGGGGTCAGGTTCTGCTCGTCGCCCGCCCCCGATGCGGACAGCGCGACGACCGCGCCGATGTAGATCGCAACGAGGGCCCCGAATGCGAGCCCGAGCGCGCGGCCCCACGACGGCGGCCGCCGGAGGGCGAGCACCTCGCGACGCGGCAGGCCGACCGTCAGCGCCAGCACGAGTGAGAGCAGCACCGCGTACCCGGCGATGCTGCCGATGGCGAAGTCGTACTGGTAGACGATGTCGTCGTCGGGCCGCGGGCCCTCGCTCCGCCCGTAGAGGTTGAGCGCGGCGAAGCCGCCGACGAAGAAGAGCCAGAGCGCGAGCCTCATCGCGGCATTGGAGCAGAGGCGGCCGCGATCGCAATTGAGGAACCCGCGGGCCGCCGTCGAAATCGGCGGGCATGGATCTGTGGCAGCGCCTGCTCGTGATCGGGGTCGTGCTCGGCGTGACGCTCGCCGTCGCGCGCCTGATCGACCGTAGGATCATGCGCGCCAACCGCTCGCCCGAGGCGATGACGCGCTACCGCGTGTTGCGGCGGACGGTGTCGGCTGGGATCGTCACGATCGGCCTGCTCTCGGCACTGCTCGTGATCCCGCAGGTCCGCGCGGTCGCCGGTGGCCTGCTCGCATCCTCCGCGATCCTCGGCCTGATCATCGGCTTCGCGTCGCAGCGGACGCTCGGCAACTTCGTCGCGGGGCTGATGATCGCGATGACGCAGCCGCTGCGGCTGGGCGACTGGGTCGAGGTCGGCGGCGTGGAAGGGACCGTGGAGGAGATCGGGCTGATGTACACGTTCATCCGCACCGAGGACAACGCCCGGCTCGTGATCCCGAACGAGAAGTTGGCCTCGGATACCATCACGAACTCCACGATTCGCAGCGCTGCGAAGTACGCCGAGGTCACCGTGCAGGTTCCGCTTTCAGCAGACCTTCGCCGGCTCGTCGAGGATCTCCGCGAGGAGGTGCCCGGCGAGCGCGACGAGGTCTTCGTCTCCTCTCTGGACGGGTCGCCGACCCTGACGATGCGGGCGTGGACCGAGAACGAGGCTGCTGCCGAGAAGCTCGAGCACGATCTCCGCCTGCGCGCGCACGGTCGCCTCCGCGAGCACAAGGTCTTCGAATGACCCCGCCGCGCCGGAGCGGCCGGGGCCTCGACGACGAGATCTACGCGCGCCGTCGCCGCAAGCGGAAGCGCGTCGAGCGGAAGAATCACCGCCGCCGTGCGGTCGTGCTCGCGCTCGTGGCGGTGCTCGGGCTCCTCTTCGTCGTCGGCGGGACGGCCGTGACGAGTGTCGCGACCTTCGGCTCGTCCTGCGACCTGAACTCGCTGCAGCAGGTCGAGATCGGCTCGAACACGTTCATCTACGCCGCGGACAACTCGCGGCTCGGGGTCATCCCTGCCGAGAAGAACCGCCAGCCGGTCCCGTTCAAGCGGATCAGCTCCTGGATGCCGAGGGCGACGGTCGCGATCGAGGACCGCCGCTTCTACCAGCACGACGGCGTCGACGTCGAGGGCATCGCCCGCGCGCTCTGGAAGAACGTCAGCGCCGGCCAGGTCGTCGAGGGCGGGTCGACGATCACGCAGCAGCTCGTCCGCAACCTCTACATCGGGCGCGAGCGCACGGTCGAGCGGAAGCTGAAGGAAGCCTGCCTGGCGCTGAAGCTCGACAAGGCGCGGACGAAGGAATGGATCCTCGCCGCCTACATGAACCAGGTCTACTACGGCAACCTCGCCTACGGGATCGAGGCGGCTGCGCAGACCTACTTCTCCAAGAACGCGAGCGAGCTGAACCTGCCCGAGTCGGCGTTGATCGCCGGCCTGCCGCAGGCGCCGTCCGACTACAACCCCTTCCAGAAGGAGGACGTGGCGAAGGGCCGGCGCAACCAGGTCCTGCGCGCGCTCCTCGACGCCGGCGAGATCGACCGGGCGCAGTACGACTGGGCGAGGAGCCGCGGCCTCGGACTCAAGGCCGGCAAGCTGTACAAGGAGATCCGCGAGCCCGACTTCTTCGGCTACGTCCGCGACCAGCTGATCGCGCAGTACGGCGCCGGCACCGTCCGCTCGGGCGGGCTCAAGGTCTACACCACGATCGACCCTCGCTTCCAGCGGGCCGCGCAGAAGGCGATCACCGAGACGCTCTACGAGCCCGACGACCCCGCTGCCGGCGTGATCTCGATCAACCCGAAGAACGGCGCCATCCGCGCGATGACCGCCGTCATCCCCGGGAACAAGAAGAACCAGTTCAACCTGCTCTCGCAGGCGCGCCGCCAGTCGGGCTCGACCTTCAAGACGTTCGTGCTCGCCGCCGCCGTCGAGAAGGGGATCAACCCGGAGACCACGACGTACCTCTCGGCGCCGTTCTTCTACCGGCCCGATCCGAACGGGAACTGCGACGACGGCAGCTGGTGGTGCCCGGAGACGTACGACCACAGCTACACCGGCTGGACGACGATCGAACGGGCCACGCTCCGTTCGGACAACACGGTCTACGCGCAGCTGACCCTCGACGTCACGCCCGAGGCCGTCGCGGAGATGGCGACGAAGCTCGGCGTCCGCTCGCCGCTGTCGGTAGACGGCGCCTTCGTCCCCTCGATCGGGCTCGGCGCGATGGACGTCTCGCCGCTCGACATGGCCTCTGCGTACGCGACCCTCGCCGCCGGCGGGATCTACTCCGAGCCGATGGCGATCCGCAAGGTGATCCTCCCGACCGGTGAGGACAAGAGCGCAGGCTGGGGCAAGCCGAAGCGCAGGCGCGTGATCTCGGACGGGGTCGCGTACACGGTGACGAAGATCCTCGAGGAGAACGTCGACTACGGCACCGGCGTCGGGGCCGACTACGGCGCGCCGGCTGCAGGCAAGACCGGGACGACCGAGGAGCACTCCGACGCCTGGTTCTGCGGGTACACGCCTCGCCTCGGCACCACGGTCTGGGTGGGCTATCCGCGCGGGAAGGTGCCGATGACGAGCGTGCACGGGATCCCGGTCTCGGGCGGGTCGTACCCCGCGCAGATCTGGCGGCTCTTCATGAGCTCCGCGATCGGCCAGCTCGAGCCCGTCGAGTTCCCCGAGCCCGACGACTGGCCCGAGTGGGCCGACTTCGAGCGGGGCCAGTACGCGCGCTCGTTCGGCTACTACGACGACGACAACGACTACACGCCGCCGGCGTCCACCGAGGAGACCGAGACCGAGATGGCGCCGACCGAGTCCGCCCCCGACGCGCCGCCCGCCTCTCGCCCGGCTCCGAAGCCCAAGCCGAAGCCGGTTCCCGCGCCTCCGCCGACCACGCCGGCGCCTCCGCCGACGACCGCCCCGCCGCCCGAGACAGAGCCGCCGCCGCCCACCGAGCCCGTCCAGCCCTGAGCCGCCCAATCCTGAGCCGCCGAGCCCCGCTCGCGGCCGGCGCGGTCGCGCTGCTCGTCGCGGGCTGTGTCGCCTGTGCGTGGATCGAGGGGGCGCCGCTCGTACCGGCGGACGGGGGTCGCGCCGACGGGGGCTCGCTCGGCGGCGTCTTCCTGGCTCTGCTCGCGGTCGCGTTCGTCGTCTATCTGGGCGCGCTGCTGTTGCTCCGGCGTGCGGCTCCGGCGCTTCGGACGGTGGTGCTTGCCGCAGCGCTGATCCAGCTCGTGCCGCTCGCGGGGCCGTTGCTCGTCTCGACCGACGCCTGGACGTACTGGGAGTACGGCCGCATCGCGGCGGTGCACGACGCAGATCCGTACGTCGACACGCCGAGCGAGTTCCCGGACGACTCCGCGTACGACAGGGCGGGTGCCGACTGGCGGCAGACGACCTCCGTCTACGGACCGGCCTTCACGCTGCTCTCGGAGGGCGTCGCGCTCGTCTCCGGCTCGTCGGCCGACGCGGCGGCGTGGATCTTCAAGGTGCTCGCCGCGCTCGGGATGCTCGGCTGCACGCTCCTCGCGGCGAGGCTCGCCCGCGACGGCTCGTTCGCGGCCGCCCTCGTCGGCTGGAACCCGCTCTTCGCGATCCACTTCGCAGGCGGCGGCCACAACGACTCGCTGCTGATCGCCGGAGCTCTCGGTGCGCTCGCGCTGGCCGCGGCAGGGAGGCGCCAACTCGCCGGTGCGGCGTGGGCGCTGGCGATCCTGGTGAAGTGGGTGCCGCTCGTCTTCTTCGCGCTGCGCGCGGTCGCTGCTCGGTCGACGCGGAGGCGCGTCGGCCATCTCGGGTTCGCGCTCGCCGCGGCTGTCGTCGTCGCGCTCGCGATGTGGCGGTACGGCCTCGACTGGGTGCGCTCGGTCGGTCCCCTCGCCCGCAACGCCGAGGAGCAGTCGAGCTACGCGCTGCCGCACAGGCTGGAGCAGCTCGGTGTCCCCCACGACCTCACCTTCGTGCTCGCAGCGCTCGCGCTCGCCGCGGGACTGGCGTGGCTCGGGCGCGAGGCGTGGCGCGGCCGCGTCCGGCTCGGGCTCGCGGGCTGCCTCCTCCTCGCCACGACACCGTGGCTGACACCCTGGTACGCGGTCTGGGCCCTACCGCTCGCCGCCGCGGAGGACGACCGCCGCGCGCAGCTGGTCGCGCTCGGCTTCTGCGCCTACCTGCTGCCGCAGGCGATCCCGCTCTAGCGCTTCCGGAGGACGACGACACCGTCCTCCTCGAAGACGACCCGCCACGACCGGTCGCGGCGGAGGTCGGCGAGCGGTCCGCGCGAACGGTCGGGACGGAGGCTGTCCATGAACGTCAGGCGCGTCGTGTCGAGCGCGACCCAGTCAGCGCGGAAGAGGATCGGGAAGCTGAGGATCCGCTCGCGTGCGGAGAGGTGTGCCCCGAGCGCGTTCGTGGTGCTGACGGCCGCGTCGTCGGGCACGAGCGCGACCGCCCGGCGCAGAGCGGCGTCGTGAGCGTCCGCCCGCGTCTCGATCCGCCCGAGCGGCCCGAGCGCGACGGCGCCGGCGAGGCCGGCTGCGAGCACGGCGAAGGCGGACTGCGCCCCCAGCCGCCGCACCCCGAAAACGGTGGCGGCGAGGAGCGCGGGCGCGATCGTGGCCCCGTAGTGCGTCTGCACCGAGGTCTGCGTCCGGACCGACGAGAACGCGTTGAGCATCAGCTCCGGGAGCGCGGCGAGGAGCGCAGCCGCCGCGCCGAGCGGCAGCAGCGCCAGCGGGAGCAGCAGCCGGGCGACGTAGCCGAGGTCGCGGCCGTCGAGGGACGGGTCCTCGTACCGGCTCTCGAACGCCCCGCCTGCCGGCGCGAAGTAGGGCACGACGACGAGCGCCGCGACGACCGCGATCGCACCGGCGACCACGCAGATCGTGGCTCCCCGCACGCGCTCGCCCCTGTCGAGTGCATACCACGCACCGAGCCCGGCGACCGCGAGCCCGACGTGCTCCTTCGTCGCGATCGCCGCGGCGGCGAACAGCGCGAACGGCCACAGCCTGCCGGCGTCGAGGAAGTACCAGGCCGCGAGGAGGAGCGGCGTTGCGAGCGCGACCGGGTGGAAGTCGCTGACGGTCAGCCACTGCACGGGCGGGAAGAGGAGGTACGCGCTCGCGACCGCCGCGGCCGGCCACTCCGGCAGGTGCCTGCGCGCGAGGAGGTAGAGCGGGACGGCGCCGGCGGCGACGGCGACGGCCTGGAAGGCGAGCAGCGCCTCGGGGCTCGGCCAGAGCCACCAGAGCGGCGCCAGGGCGGCGAGGATCGGGTCGAAGTGCGAGCCCAGCCGCGTGATCTGCTCCCCGTTCACGTCCGTGACCGAGAGCACGTCGCCGTTCGCGGTCGACCACACCGCCTGGGTCATGTTGCCGAGGTCGAAGCGGCCGCTCTCGAACGTCCGGTGGCGCAGGATCGCGGCCGTCCCGAAAATTGTCGCGAACGCCGCCGCCGCGAGCCCGACGACGTGGCCGCCTCTCAGCGCGCCACCAGCCGCTCGAGCAGCTCCCGCCACTGCGCGCCGAGGACAGCCTCGCTCGCGCGTTCGCGGTACGCGGCGAGGCCGCCATCGCCGATCGTTCGCGCGAGCGCGGGGTCCTGCGCGAGCCGGCGTACCGCCTCGGCCAGCGCGCCGGGGTCTCCGGGGGGCACGAGCAAGGCGCTCTCCCCGTCGCGAAGCAGCTCGCGGGCCGCAGGCGTGTCCGCCGTCACCAGCGGTGTGCCGCAGGCGAGCGCCTGGAACGCCTTGTTCGGGATCACGCGGGCCGTCTTCGGCGAGGTGCCGAAGACGCCGAGCGCGCACCCGGCACGCTGGTTCTCCTCCGGCAGCCGTGCGTAGTCGACCCACTCGACCCACTCGACGTTCGCCGGCCGCCCGGCCATGACCGCGTCGAGCTGGCCGCTGCCGACGACGCGGAACCGCAGCTCGGGTGCCAGCCGGGCGGCGGCGAGGATCGTCTCGAGACCGTGCAGCGGGATCAGCTTGCCCACGAAGAGCGCGTGGAGCTCCCGGGCGGGCGCTCGGCCGGGACGGAAGAGGCGATCTTCCGCGCCGACGAAGCAGACCGCGAGCCGGCCCGGATCGAGGTCGGCGAGCTGCGCCAGATGCCCCGCGTTCTGCTCGGGGTCCGCGACGACGAGGTCGGCTCGGCGCAGCGCGCGCCGGTCGACCTGGCGCAGCACGCCGGCTGCAGGAGAGCCCGCGCCGAAGCGGCCGCGGTCCTCGACGAGCGTCTCGTGCAGCGATACGAGCGGGTTGAAGACGACGGGCCGGCCGCGCGCAATCCGCCGCGCGGCCGGGACGTCGAAGTGCCCGGGGTAGCCGACGATGACCGCGTCGAACCGCTCCCGCCGCGCGCCGAAGAGCAGCCGCGCCTCGGCCAGGGCGATCCGCGCCGCCGCTCCGACACCGAGCGACCACTTGTGCCGCTGCCGGTCCCACACGCTCGCGTGGCGCTCGATGACTTCGACGCCCACCCCGCGCAGGCACGAGATCACCTGGGCGTTGCGCGGGTAGTCGCGCTCGTACGTCCCGAAGTAGAGGACGCGCAAGCTCAGCGCAGGATCTCGTCCACGTGCTGCTCGAGCGTCCGGGCGCCCGTCCGCTCCTCGTGATGGCTCGCGACGAGCTCGCTGACCAGGCCGAGCGAGACGAGCTGCACGCCGACGACGACGAGCAGGACGCCGAGCGTCAGCAGCGGCCGGTGGCCGATCGCCTCGCCCGAGAGCTTCAGCACGGTCAGGTACGCGAGCACCGCCGAACCGACCGCGCCCAGCAGCAGGCCGACGCCGCCGAAGAGGTGGAGCGGGCGATGTCGATAGCGCCCCATGAACGTGACCGTGAGCAGGTCGAGGAAGCCGCGCACGTAGCGCTCCATGCCGTAGCGGGAGCGGCCGTGCTCGCGCGGGCGGTGGTTGACCGGCAGCTCGGCGACGCGGAAGCCGCGGTAGTGCGCGAGCACGGGGATGAACCGGTGCAGCTCGCCGTAGATCCGCAGCCCGTTGACGACTTCGGCGCGGTAGGCCTTCAGCCCGCAGTTGAGGTCGTGCAGCCGCAGTCCGGAGAGCCGCCCGGTGACCCGGTTGAAGATCCGGGACGGGATCCGGCGGGTGAGCGGGTCGCGCCGCTTCGCCTTCCAGCCCGAGACGAGGTCGAAGCCCTCGTCCAGCTTGGCGAGGAGGAGCGGGATCTCGGCCGGGTCGTCCTGGAGGTCGCCGTCGATCGTGACGACGACGTCTCCCTGCGCCTCCTCGAACCCGGCCTGGAGCGCGGCCGCCTTGCCGAAGTTGCGGCGTAGCCGCACGACCCGAACCTCGTCATGGCGCGCGTGCAGGCGGGTCAGCGCCGCGAAGGTCCCGTCGGTCGAGCCGTCGTCGACGAAGACGACCTCCCAGGGGCGCCCGAGCGGCTCGAGCGCGGACGAGAGCTCGTCGTGGAGGAGCGCGATGCTGCGCTCCTCGTCGTGCACCGGGACGACCACCGAGATCACGGCCGTTAGCGTATGTCCCCGATGCCGGGCCTGCTGACGATCGAAGAGGCGCTGGGACGCGTGCTCGCCCGCGCCCGTCCGCTCGCCGTGGAGCACGTCCCCGTCGCGGCCGCGGGCGGGCGCATCCTCGCCGAGGACGTCGCTGCCCGGGTCGACCTGCCGCCGTTCGCCAGCTCGGCGATGGACGGCTACGCGCTCCGCGCGGACGACACGCCCGGAGACCTGCCGGTGGTCTTCCGGATCGCCGCCGGCGTGCCGGCCGAGCGACGGCTCGAGCCCGGCGAGGCGATGGCGATCTCCACGGGGGGATCCGTGCCGGAGGGGGCCGACGCGGTCGTCCAGATCGAGCTTGTTGCCGAGAATGACAACAGGCTCAAGGTTCCATCACCTGTGGAGCGAGGTGCGAACGTCAGACCGGCCGGTGGAGACGTGCGTTCCGGCGAGCTCGTGCTCAGCGCCGGGACGAGAGTCGGCGCGGCGCAGGTGGGGGCGCTTGCGGCGGCGGGCGTCGCCGAGGTGCCGGTCACGCGCAGGCCGAGAGTCGTCGTGCTCAGCACCGGAACGGAGCTCCGCGCTCCGGGCGATCGGCTGGAGGCGGGGCAGATCTACGAGTCGAACGGGCCCATGCTGGCGGCCGCGCTCGTCGCGGCCGGTGCCGAGGTCGAGCGGATCGGCCCGGTGGCGGACGACGAGGCGGAGCATCGCCGTGCGCTCGAGCGCGGCCTCGGCGCGGACGTGCTCGTCAGCTCGGGCGGCGTCTCCGTCGGCCCGCACGACCTCGTCCGCCGGATCCTCGGCGAGCTCGGAGTCGAGGAGGTCTTCTGGGGCGTGGCCGTCCGGCCGGGAAAGCCGCTCGCGTTCGGGACGCGAGGCGACACGCTCGTCTTCGGGCTGCCCGGGAACCCCGTGTCGTCGCTCGTCTCGGTGGAGCTGTTCGTTCGGCCGGCGCTGCTCGCGCTCCAGGGTGCCGCCGATCCGGGGCCGGTGTACGAGACCGGGCGGCTGACGTCGTCGCTCCGCCGGAGCACCGCCCGGGACGAGCTCGCGCGCGCCCGCACGACGAGAGACCGCGACGGCACCCTGCTCGAGCCGCTGAGCGGCCAGGAGTCGCACATGATCGCCCGCGCCGCGGGCGCCGACGCGCTCGTGCTGGTGCCCTCCGGCGAGGGCGAGATCGCCGCCGGCGAGACCGTTCGCTACCTCCGGCTCCTCTAGCCCACCGCTTCGAACGGCGTCGCCCGGTCGCTGCCTCTCGCGGTCACCCGCACCGGCTTGGCGTACGCGAGATAGCGGTGGGTAGCGAAAAAGCGCGGGTGACACGCCTGGAGCACGAGCTGCTCGAACCCCTTCGACTCGAGCACCGAGGTCTGCGAGGCGGCGACGATCCGGCTGCCCGTGATCTCGTACTCGAAGGTGGCGAACGGCAGCTCGAGATAGACGCGGTTACCCTTGCGCAGGCGGTCGATGCGGGAGAACGGGGCGCCGTAGGTCGTCCGGTGGCCGGCGATGTAGACGAGTTCGCCTTCGCCGGGCATGGCCGAGCCGAGATAGCGTCCCGGCCCGCGCTTGAGCGTGTCGGTGTCGGTGCCGTTGACGACGATCTCGCTGACGCCGAGCGCGGGGATGCGAAGCCGCGCGACCGCGTCGCCGCGCTTCGAGCTCGTCCGCCACTTCGCCGCCACCCGAGGCAGCGTCTCGCGGAGCCGGGAGTCCGATGCCGAGGCGAGGCGGGTGCCGTCCTCGTCGAGGCGGCGATCGAACTGCTGGGTGAGCTCGCGCTGCTCGAGCCGGTTCAGAGCCGCCGTGAACGGGTCCTGCCACTGCCAGACGGCCAGCGCCCATGCGAGCGAGCCGACCCCGGCGACGATCATCACCGTTCCGGCGATCCGAATGAACCGTTTCATCAGCCTTCCAACGCGTCGCGCTGCTCGCCGGTTCCGCGGCCGCTCAGGAACCCGAGCGGCCGGCCGGGCCGCCGGTGCCGCGTCTCCGCATAGGGCGCGTACCTGCCGACCGCGAGCGTCGTCAGCTGCGCGGCCACCGCGAGCCACGCGAACCCGAGCGCGACGACGATCCAGGGCACATAGCCGACCGAGACGAGCGAGAGCAGGTACCACGGCGTCTGGAAGCCGAGGTCGAGCCGGGTCGAGAAGGAGAGGAGGAGGACGACGGGGCCGGT
>JANPKC010000060.1:0-15679 GCA_031425855.1 Actinomycetes bacterium
GGTGAGGACGGTGTCGTTGTAGACCTGGCGGGAGACGGCGATCCGGTTCTCCGTCTGCGCGAGCTCCTCCTGCAGCTGGCGGAAGTTCTCGTCTGCCTGCAGCTCCGGGTAGGCCTCGGCGACGGCGAAGAGTCGGCCGAGCGCCTGGCCGAGGATGCCTTCCGCCGCGCCCTGCTCGGCAGGCCCCTGCGCGGCCGCGGCGCGCGTGCGGGCGGCCGTGACTGCCTCGAACGTCTCCCGCTCGTGCGCGGCGTAGCCCTTCACCGTCTCGACGAGATTCGGGATCAGGTCGTAGCGGCGCTTCAGCTGGACGTCGACCTGCGCCCACGCGTTCTCGACGCGGTTGCGGAGGGTGACGAGCCGGTTGTAGAGGAGGACGAGCGCGACGACGAGCAGCGCGACGACCCCGATCACGATCCAGAGCATGCGCAGACCTTACGTCTCGCGGCGGACCGCGGCAAAGACGACGTCCTCGCCACCTGCGTAGGGGCGCCGGTCGAACCAGCCCCACTGCGCGACGGCGTCGAAGCCGGCGCGGTCGAGCAGCAGCCGCCACTCGGGCGGCGAGAGCCATGCGAGCAGCATCGTCGACGCCTCCTCGCCCCGCCGCACCGAAAGCGTCAGCGTCCGCTCGCCCTCGTCCCAGTCGGCACGCTCGAAGATCCCCGGCTCGCGCTCGAGCCAGTGGCCGTGCGTGTCCTCGACGTCCTCGGTGCTCGGCGCGAAGACGTCGAAGACGAGCCGCCCGCCCGGGAGGAGGAGCTCGCGTGCGGCGCGGAGCGCCCGCAGCCGCTCGGCCTCGGAGGTCATGTGGAGCAGCGAGCGGAACGGGATCAGCACGAGCGGGACGCGCTCGGCGACCGGCGGCTCGCGCATGTCGCCGAGACGCAGGTCGAGCTCGACGCCCTCGGCCGCGGCGTACTCGCGTGCGACCTCGAGCATCCCCTCCGACGCGTCGACGCCGATCACGTGTACGCCCGCCTTCGCGACCGGCACCGAGATGCGGCCGGTCCCGCAGGCGAGCTCGACGACGGGGCCGCCCGAGGCCAGCGCCTCCTCGACGTAGAACTCGACGTCCTCGGTGACGCTCGCGCTCCACGGGTCGTAGAGCCGCGCGATCGAGTCGTACGGGCTAGGGCTTCCGGACAACCCAGACGAACTCGGTCGCGTTCTCGTCGAACGGCTGACGCCCGAAGCCGCCGTACAGCGCCTCGACCTCGAATCCCGTGATGTCGATCAGGCCGTCCCACTCCGAGCGGTTCAGCCACCAGAGCGAGACGGTGTCGCCGCTCTCGAGCGTGATGTCGACGCGGTTGTCGTGCTTCGCGTGGTCGATCCGGTGCCGGACGCCGTTCTGCTCCGCCCACTCGCCGTCGTTGCGGGCCGCGATGCGCGGATCGAAGACGAAGGCGTTCCAGGCGAAGCGGCCGCCCGGGCGCAGCGACGCGTGGACGCGCTCGAAGACGCGCCTGCGGTCGGCCCACGTCGGCAGGTGCAGCAGCGACCGGAAGGGCACGTAGACGAGGCCGGCCGGATCGTCCAGCTCGAGGTCGCGCATGTCGCCCTGGCGCAGCTCGAGCTCCACGCCCGCCTCCGCGGCGCGCTCACGCGCCTGTTCCAGCATCGCGGCCGACATGTCGATGCCGAGCACCGGCCGGCCCGTCTCCCGCGCGACCGGGATCGCGACTCGGCCGTTGCCGACGGCGAGCTCGACGAGCGGCCCATCGGTCTCGCGGGCGAGCTCGACGTAGAAGGCGACGTCGTCGGTCATGTGCGCCGACCAGTCGTCGTAGATCGGCGCAAAGGGGTCGTAGAGGCTCATGGGGCCGATGCTATCGTCGCTCGATGGACGCCACGGCGCTCGAGAACGAGGCGCGGACCGCAATCGATGCGGCCGGGAGCGCCGACGCGCTCGAGGAGCTGCGCGTCCGCTTCCTCGGCCGCAAGAGCGAGTTGAAGCTCGCGCTGCGCGACGTGCGCGACCGCGAGACCGGAATGGCGCTGAACGCCGCGCGCAAGGCCATCGAGGAAGCGCTCGAGGAGCGCGAGGCGGCGCTCGCGGCCGCCGTGCCGGAGGACCAGGAGCCGTTCGACGTCACCCTCCCAGGCGAGCCGATCCGCCGCGGCAGCCTGCACCTGCTCACGCAGTTGCGACGCCGGGTCGAGGACGTCTTCCTCGGGATGGGTTACGAGGTCTACGACGGCAGGGAGGTCGAGACCGTCTGGCACAACTACGACGCGCTCAACCAGCCGGAGGCGCACCCCTCGCGCGACCCGCGCGACACCTTCTACTTCGACGAGCAGACGCTGCTGCGGACGCACACGTCGCCCTCGCAGATCCGGGCGATGATGGCCCAGGAGCCGCCCGTCTACCTGATCTCGCCCGGCCGCACCTACCGCCGCGACGCACTCGACGCCACCCACACCCCGGTCTTCCATCAGATCGAGGGGCTCGCCGTCGACCGCGGGATCACGCTCGCCGACCTGCGGGGGACGATCGAGCTCTTCGTCGGGGCGATCTTCGGGCCGCGGGAGGTGCGGATGCGGACGAGCTTCTTCCCTTTCACCGAGCCGTCGGTCGAGTTCGACATCATCTGCTACCTCTGCGAGGGGGCGGGCTGCCCCGTCTGCAAGCACTCGGGCTGGATCGAGATGGGCGGCGCAGGCGTGGTCGACCCGAACGTCTTCGAGGCGGTCGGCTACGACCCGGAGGAATGGTCGGGCTTCGCCTTCGGGCTCGGGCTCGACCGGATCGCCTTCCTCCGGCACGGGCTGCCCGACCTCCGCCTCTTCTGGGAGAACGACCTGCGCATGACGAGGCAGTTCTGACGCCGTGAAGGTGCCCGTCTCCTGGCTGCGGGAGTACGTCCCGTTCGACTGGCCGCTCGACCGGCTGGCGGCGAAGCTCGTCTTCACGAGCTGCGAGGTCGACCGGATCGTCACCCGCGGCGTCCCCGACCTCGACGGCAATCTCGGCCGCTTCCTGGTCGGGCGCGTCGTCGAGGCCGGCAAGCACCCGAACGCCGACCGCCTGCAGCTCTGCCGCGTCGACGTGGGGGAGGGCGAGCCGCGCCAGATCGTCTGCGGCGCCTGGAACTTCGGCGCGGGCGCGACCGTTGCCGTCGCGCTGCCGGGGGCGCTCCTGCCCGGAGCGGAGCAGCCGCTCGGCGAGGCCAAGCTCCGCGGCGAGCTCTCGCGCGGGATGATCCTCTCCGAGCGCGAGCTCGAGCTCGGCGCCGACCACAGCGGGATCATGGTGCTGGCGGACGGGATCGACCCCGGGACGCCGCTCGCGGACGTGCTCCCGTTGAGCGAAACCGTGCTCGAGATCGAGACGGGCTTCAACCGGCCCGATCTCGCCTCCGTCTACGGGATCGCCCGCGAGGTGGCCGCGCTGACGGGCGCCGAGCTGGCACCGCCGCCGGGGACCGACCCGGCGCCCGAGGGGGACGACGCCGTCGATGTGCGCGTCGAGGACGTCGAAGGCTGCCCGCGCTATCTCGGCCGCATCTTCCGCGGCGTCACCTCCGGGCCGAGCCCGGCCTGGCTGAAGGCGCGCCTGCTGGCGGCGGGCATGCGCCCGATCTCGAACGTCGTCGACGTGACCAACTACGTGATGCTCGCGCTCGGCTCGCCGCTGCACGCGTTCGACCTCTCGCTCCTGGACGAGGGCCGGATCGTCGTTCGGCGCGCGACGGCCGGGGAGAAGCTCGTCACGCTCGACGGCACCGAGCGTGAGCTTGCGCCGACCGACCTCGTCATCGCCGACGCGCGCAGGCCGGTTGCGATCGCCGGGGTCATGGGCGGCGCGGACACCGAGGTGCGAGAGGAGACGACCGACCTCCTGCTCGAGGCCGCGAGCTTCGAGGCGCTGACGGTGCTGCGCAACTCGCGGCGGCTGCGCCTGCGCAGCGAGGCGTCGACGCGGTTCGAGAAGGGGGTCGATCCGCACGGGGTCGAGCAGGCAGCGACCTACGCGAGCGAGCTGCTGGTCGCGCTCGCGGGCGCCCGCCTCACCGGCCACACCGACGTGCGCGGCGAGCTGCCCGAGCGCCCGGTCGTGCGGCTCCGGCCCGAGCTCGCCGACCGGCTCAGCGGCATGACCTTCCCGGCCGAGGAGCAGCGCGAGACGCTGCGCGGGCTCGGCTTCGACGTCGAGGGAGACCGCGTCACCGTGCCCACGTGGCGCGCCGCCGACGTGACGCGGCCGGTCGACCTCGTCGAGGAGGTCGTGCGCTTCCGCCTCGAGGAGGTGCCCGCGACGCTCCCCGAGCGCGCCGCGGCGTCGGTCCAGCTCACACGCGAGCAGCGTCTCCGCCGCCGGGTCGAGGACATGCTCGCGGGCGCCGGCTACTCGGAGGCGTACACGTGGAGCCTCGTGCCACCGGGCGAGGGCAGGCTCGCGCTCGAGGAGCCCTACACGACCGAGATGGCCGCGCTCCGCACCGATCTCGAGCTCGGCCTGGTCGATTCGGCCGAGCGGAACCGCAACGCCGGCGTGGAGGAGATCGCGCTGTTCGAGATCGGGCGCGTGTACCTGCCGGCCGGAGACGAGCTTCCCGAGGAGCCGCTGCACGTGGCCGGGATCACCGAGGGCGGTTTCTTCCGCGCCAAAGGCGCGGTCGAGGCGCTTCACGACGCGCTCGGCGTACCCGTCGGGCCCGTCGAGCGCGTGCGGGGTCGGGCCGCGCGCACGAGGTACGGCCGGATCGCGGAGCTGCCGGGCGGTTGGGGCTTCTTCGAGGTCGACCTCGAAGCGCTCTTCGCCGATGTCCCGGACGCCGTCGCCTACGAGGATGTGATCAGCTTCCCGCCGCTGAAGCAGGATCTCGCGTTCAGCGTCGACGAGTCGGTGTCGGCCGGCGATCTGATCGCCGCGGCCCGCGCGGCCGCCGGCCCCGAGCTCCGCGACCTGCGCGTCTTCGACGTCTACCGGGGCGAGCAGGTGGGCGAGGGGAAGAAGTCGATCGCGCTGGCGGCGGCCTTCCAGTCGCCCGAGCGAACGCTGTCGGACGAGGACGCGGCCAGGCTGCGCGAGCTGATCGTCGCCGCCCTCGCCGAGCGCTTCGGCGCCGAACTGCGTGCATAACCACTTTCTGAGCAGGAGTTCTATGCGTTAGAAGCCGTATCTCTTTCGAGCAATGTTTCGTTGCTCCAGCGTCAGTAGGCAATTCGAGGACGAGGGAGAGCGGATCATGGGGTTTCTGAAGGCACTCACACGGACGGCGGGGCTCGGGCTCTGCGCCGTCGCATTCACCGGCTCGGCGCTCGCCGACCCCGGTAACGGGAACGGGAACGGCAACGGCGGCACCCCGCCGGGCCAGGAGAAGAAGGCCGAGCAGGCGGCGCCCGCTCCGGCTCCGGCGGCGGCTCCGGCGCCGGCACCGAAGCAGGCGGCATCCGGGCAGGCCAAGAAGGCGGCCGGCGCCGAGGAGAAGGTCGAGAAGCGGGAACCCAAGGCAGCGCGTCCGGCCAAGACCAAGACGGTCCAGAAGGCCGAGAAATCCGGGCACTCGTCGGGCTCCTACAAGGAGACGAGCCTCGGGGACGACAAGAAGAAGGGGATGGACCACAAGCACACGATCTGCCACGCCACGGGTTCGTCCTCGAACCCGTATGTGGTCATCACTCCGTCCGTGTCGGGGGTCTTCCACGGCCACATGGATCACCAGGGCGACGAGGACATCGTCCCGCCCTTCATGTACAAGGGCACGTGGTACTCCCAGAACTGGGATGCCGAGGGCCAGGCCACGTTCAACAACGGCTGCGCGGCGCCTGCAGCTGCACCGCAGACCCAGACCGAGACCCGGACTCAGACGGACGTCTGCCCGAATCTCGCGGGTATGCAGACCGAGGTTCCGGCGGGCATGGTCAAGGACGAGAGCGGCAACTGCGTCCACAAGCCGAAGCAGGCGCAGGTCGACGTCTGCCCGAATCTCGCGGGCATGCAGTCCGAGGTCCCGGCGGGCATGGTCAAGGACGCGAGCGGCAACTGTGTCGCGGCGCCCGCCTCGGCCGTGACTCCGGGCGGCAAGAGCGGCAACGGCAGCAAGGGCGGCAAGAAGGCTGCCCCGGCCGGTGAGGTGCTCGGCGCGTCCGCGCCGGCCGCCTCGACGGACGAGCAGCCCGGCTCGGGCGTGCTCGGCGCGGTCGCGAGCGCGCCCGACTCGATCGCCCAGACGGCGACGAGCGGCACGCTGCCGTTCACCGGGATCCCGCTGTGGATCGCGGCGCTCCTGGGCGGCGGCCTGCTGGCGACCGGCTTCGCGCTCCGGCGCGCGGCCCAGCACTAGCCGGCACGCGACAGATGGGGGACGACGGGGCGGCCCACGGGCCGCCCCGTCTGCGTCCAAAACCGTTCGCACCGCGTCCGCGTAGAGACTGACGATGCGCCTTCGGGGTCTCCTCATCCTCACTGCGAGCGCGGCACTCGTCCTCGTCCCGGGCGCGGCGACCGCGCCGGCACAGGCCGTTCAGCTCTTCGGCACCGTCGGCCCCGGCTTCTCGATCACGCTCGCCCACGCGGACGGGCGGCTGGTCACGCAACTCGATCCGGGCGCCTACGAGATCGTCGTCCGCGACCTCTCAGACGAGCACAACTTCCGGCTCTTCGGCCCCGGCGTCGAGGAGTTCACTCCTGTGGAGACGACAGCGTCGGTCACCTGGACGGTGACGTTGCGCGAGGGCCGCTACACGGTGTGGTGCGATCCCCACTCGACCCAGATGGTGCGCCTGTTCACGGTGGGGAACCCGCCGCCGGTGCAGCCGCCGAAACCGCCCCCCGCCGCCACCACGCCGAAGCTGCTCGCGACGGTCGGGCCGCGCAACACGATCTCGCTCCGGAGCGGCAGCGGGGCGATGCTGCACAACGGCGTCAAGGCGGGCACCTACGCGGTCGTCGTCCGCGACCGCTCGAAGCTGCACAACTTCCATCTCGTCGGCAAGGGCGTCAACCGCAGGTCGACGATCGCCGGCACCGGCACGTCGACGTGGAAGCTGAAGCTCGCGAAGGGCACGCTGCGCTTCTACTCCGACAGGGCCCCGGGGGCGGTGAAGGGCTCGGTGAGGGTCGTCTAGGTTCGGCGGCTGGGCTTGATCAGCCCGGCCTTCTCGCCGCCGGCGGCGCGGATCTCGGCCTGGCGGTCGAGCTCGGAGTTGAGCTCGGCGCCGAAGAGCAGCGCGAACGACGAGTAGTTGAGCCAGAGCAGCAGCACGATCCCACTCGCCAGCGCACCGTACGTCTTCGAGTACGAGTCGGAGAAGCTCGTGTAGAGCGCGAACAGGCCGGAGAGCGCGAGCCACATGACGCTCCCGACGAGGGCCCCCGGAGTCAGCCACTTCCAGCTGCGGACGTCGAGGTTCGGTGCGAGGTAGTAGACGAGCGAGAAGAAGAGCAGGATCGCGACGAATGCGATCGGCCAGCGCAGGATCGACCAGAGCAGCTCGAACGCGCCGCCGAGGCGGGCCTTGTCCGCGATCGCCGTCCCGAGCGGCCCGCCGAAGACGATCAGCAGCAGCAGGCCGGCGAGGACGAGCCCCATCAGGCACACGAGCACGATCGCGATCAGCCGCGTCTGCCAGAACGCGCGCGTCTCGACGCGGTCGTAGGCGCGGTTGACGGCCTTGATCACGGCACCCATCGCGCCGCTCGCGGCCCAGATCGCCCCTGCGGCGCCGACGACGAACGCGATCAGAGACGTGCTCTTCGACGTGTCGGCCTGCAGGGTGTCGATCGTGTCGAGCACGTCCCCGGGCGCGATCGGCGCCAGGAAGTCCTTCAGGGCGCCGTACGCGCCGATCAGGTCGAGCAGGCCGACGAGGAAGACGACGGCGGGGAAGAACGCCAGCAGGGAGCTGAAGGCGACCTGCGCCGAGAGGCCCATCGCGTCGTCGGCGAGGAATGCCTTGAACGTGCGCTTGAAGACGGAGATCCAGTCGCGAGGTGAGAGCCGCCACGGGCTCGCGGGGACGCGGCCGACCTCGAGCGACGGAGTGCTCAGCGGTCGCGGCCCTTGCGGGCGAGGAAGCGCATCGTCGCGCCGATCCCGCCGGCGAGGAAGAAGCCTGCGCCGAGCGCTCCGGCGGCGAGCGCGGTCGCGTTCGGTCGCACCTTGAGGCCGCCGCGCAGCTGCTCGACGGCCTCGGCGAGCTCACGCCGCTCCTGCTCGATCTCGCGGCGGACGGTGTCGGGCGTGCGCCCGTTCAGGCTAGTGGTGCCCATTCGCCTTCAACGCCTCCGACGTCAGCTTCGCTTCCCGGATCGCCTGCTCGGGCACCGGCGGAGTGCCCCGCCTGATCCTCTTGACGGCGAGCAGCCCGAGGAGCCCCGCGATCGCGAAGAGCCCGAGCGTCACGAGCAGGAGCGCGAGCCACGCGTCCAGCACGACCGCAAGCGCGACGGCGACCGTGGCGAAGAGGAAGCCGACTCCGTAGAGCGCGACGATCGCGGCGCCGATCCCGAGGCCGACGCCGGCTCCGAGCGCTCCCGCCTTTTGCTTCAGCTCCAGGCCGGCGAGCTCGAGCTCGAGCTTCGCGAGCGCGCTCGCGTGCTCGGCGACCTGCTTCGCCGCCGCGCCGACCCCGGGTTGATGCTTCTCGGTCTCAGCGGCGGGGGTGGGCATGACCCCTCCAGTCGATCAGCTTCGCGAGCAGCGTCCCCGCGCCGAAGGCGGCGCCGGCGACGAGGAACGGGTTCGGGCGGCGCTTGCCCTGCTTCGGGCGCGCGTGCTGTGGGCCCGACGGAGCTGCGGGCCGCCGCGTCGTGGTCGAGCCCGGCTCCGCGTCCTTCGGCAGCTCGCCCTTGGCGCGCCTGACGATCAGCGACGGCTTCAGCTTGCGGAGGAAGCTCGCGTCCTCGGCCAGCTCGCCCGCCAGCTTGCCGGCGACGCCTCCCTTGGCCGCCGCCTTGCCCGACAGCTCGTCGAGCTTGTCGGCGCCGGATTCGACCGCCCCGTCGCCTTTCATCGCTTCGCCGGCGGCTTCTCGCCCGTCGCGACGCGCCAGATGCTCGACGCGAGACGCCGCGAGGCGATCGTCGCGGCGGCGCCGATGGCGCCGTAGAGGCCGGTCCAGAGCAGCTTTCGGAGCATGGACACAAGGTTGCCGGGCCGCGGCCGCAGCAAACCTTCTAGCGGAGGTGGACCTCGCCCTCACGGATCTCGGAGACGCGGTCGGCGAGGACCTCGTCGCCGGCCACGACGAGCCCGTGGAAGTTGTCGGCCTGCTCGTCGGCGAGCACCTCCTTCACCTTGCCCACCTTCTCGCCCGCGGCGTCGTAGACGGTCCAGCCCGGCTCGATCAGGAGCCAGGAGACCGGATCGCCGCTCATCGCTAGACGGCCTTCCCGGCGATGCGCCAGACAGGGCCCTGCGTGGCGACGTTGTGGGTGTCGGAGAGCACGTGCAGGAGCTCCAGCGTGGCCGGGATCCCTTCGATGTCGAGGCGCTCGAAGCAGCGTCGGGTCATCTCCGGCGACGCGCCGTAGCCGAACGAGTGCGCCACGCGGAAGCGGAAGGCGCTGCGGCCGGGCACGCGCGTCGGGTTGATCGGCGCCGTCAGCAGCGCGGCGCGCGCGAGATGGTCGCTCGAGGTCAGCTGCAGCTCGCACAGCAGGTCGCTCCAGTCGGCCGGCACGCCCGCGAGCGCTGCGTCCCAGAGCGCCGCGACCGGCTCGCGCGGCGTCTCCTCGCGGACGACCCGCTCACCGACGTCGACGAGCGAGACGGAGGCGCGGATCCTCTCCTCGTCGAGCTTGCCGAAGAGCTTGTCGGCCTGGTCGGCGCCGATCCCGCCTCCCTGCCGGTAGACGGAGACGCGCAGCTCGTCGCCGAGCCTGCCGGGCCCCGCCGGGCCGAGGAGAGCGGCCGCCCGTGCGCGCTGCTCGGCGCGCGTGACGGAGACATTCAGCTTCGCCTCGCCCCAGTCCGCGGGAAGCTCCGACCTGATCTGACGCCACTGCTCGACGAGTCCCATGCGGCCGTCAGCATAATGAGGCCCGATGGCGAAGGTCGAGGACAAGGCCACGGAGGCCGGCGGGGGAACGGGCGCGCTCTCCGACGGGCGTCTGCACGAGCTCTTCCGCGAGATGCTGCTGATCCGCCGCTTCGAGGAGAAGGTCGAGGAGCGCTTCCGCGCGGGCGAGCTGCCGGGCTTCCTGCACGTCGCGATCGGCCAGGAGGCGGTCGCCTCGGGCGTCATGGCCGCGCTCGAGCCGGACGACGTAATTGCGTCCACCCACCGCGCCCACGGCCACACGATCGCCAAGGGCACGCACGTGAACTCGGTCATGGCCGAGCTCTACGGCAAGCAGGAAGGCTGCTCGGGCGGCTACGGCGGCTCGATGCACCTCTACGACGTGGCGAAGGGCAATCTCGGCGCCAACGCCGTCGTCGGAGGCGGCCTACCCGCGATCACCGGCGCGGCGCTCGCCTTCCAGTTCCGCAAGCAGCCGCGCGTCGCGGTCGCGTTCTTCGGCGACGGGGCCACGAACACGGGCACGTTCCACGAGTCGCTCAACCTCGCGCAGCTCTGGAAGGTTCCGGCGCTCTTCGTGCTCGAGATGAACGCGTGGGCAGAGTCGACGCCGATGAGCCAGCACGCGCCGATCGAGGATTTCTCCCAGCGCGCGGTCGCCTTCGGGATGCGCTCCGTCGAGGTCGACGGCCAGGACGTCGAGGCCGTCTATGCGGCGACGCGCGAGGCGCGCGAGCACGCCGTCTCCGGGCAGGGGCCGGTCTTCCTCAACGTCCGCACCTACCGGCTCGTCGGCCACTACATCGGCGACCCCCAGGTCTACCGCGAGAAGGGCGAGATCGAGGAGTTGCGCCAGACGAAGGACCCGATCGAGATCCTCCGCGCCCGGCTCGGGATCGGAGACGAGGAGTTCGAGTCGCTCGATACCGAGATCGAGGCGATCGTCGAGGGCTCGGTCGAGTTCGCGAAGGCGGGCACCGACCCGAAGCCGGAAGACGCGCTGAAGTACGTCTATGCCTGAGCTGACCTACCGCGAGGCCGTCCGCGACGCGCTCTCGAGCGCGATGCGCTCCGACGACGACGTCTTCATCATGGGCGAGGACATCGCCGAGATGGGCGGCTCCATGGGCGTCACGCAGGGGATGCTCGCCGAGTTCGGCCCCGAGCGCGTGCGCAACACCCCGATCTCCGAGATGGCGATCGTCGGCACCGGGATCGGCGCCGCGATGCAGGGGATGCGCCCGGTGGTCGAGATCATGTACCAGGACTTCCTGACGCTCTCGATGGAGCAGCTCGTCAACCAGGCGGCGAAGCACCGGACGATGAGCGGCGGCCAGCTGAAGGTGCCGCTGACGATCCGCACCCAGGGCGGCGCCGGCTGGAGCCCGGGCGCGCAGCACGCGCAGCAGCTCGAATCGTGGTTCGTGCACGTGCCGGGCCTGAAGGTCGTCTTCCCGTCGACGCCCGAGGACGTGCGCGGCCTGCTCTGGAGCTCGATCTACGACGACAACACGGTCATCTTCTTCGAGCACAGGCTGCTCTACCCGCTCAAGGGCCCCGTGCCGGACGAGATCGAGCCGATCCCGCTCGGCAAGGCGCGCGTGCTGCGCGAGGGCTCCGACGTGACCGTGGTCGCGATCGGGCGGATGGTCCCGGAGGCGATGAAGGCGGCCGAGGACGCCGAGAAGGACGGGATCTCCGTCGAGGTGATCGACCCACGCACGCTGCTGCCCCTCGACGAGGAGACGATCGTCGCGTCGGTCAAGAAGACGACGCGGGCGGTGACGGCGCACGAGGCGGTCACCCGCGGCGGCTTCGGCGCCGAGCTGGCGGCCGTGATCCAGCAGGGCGCCTTCGACTATCTCGACGCGCCGGTCGAGCGCGTGGGGGCGAAGTTCGCGCCGCTCGCGTTCGCGCCGGCGATGGAGCAGTGGGTCGTCCCGCACGCTGCGGACGTGCTCGAGGCCGTGAAGCGGACGGTGGCGAGGGCGTAGTGGCCACCGAGGTCAAGCTCCCGCGGCTGGGCCAGGGCATGGAGTCCGGCACGATCGTCAAGTGGCTCAAGGGCGAGGGCGAGCCGGTCAAGAAGCGCGAGCCCCTCTACGAGCTCGACACCGACAAGGTGACGCAGGAGGTCGAGGCCGAGGCCGACGGCGTCCTCCTGAAGATCGTCGTCGACTCCGGCGAGGTCGAGGTCGGCAGGACGATCGCCTTCATCGGCAGCGAGGGCGAGGACGTTCCTTCGCCCTCCGGGAACGGCGCGGCGCCGGCGGCCGCGGCCGAAACGGACGAGGCAGCGGTCGAGGAGCAGGACGAGGCCGAGACCGAGGGCTCGTCGGCGCCTGCGATGGACGACCAGCGCGAGCGCGGCCAGGAGGCCGCGGCAGCGACGGCCGAGGCGGCGACGGCCGCCGTCGCCGACGCACCCGCGCGCCCCGACGGCCGCGTCAAGGCCTCGCCGCTCGCGCGGCGCCTCGCCCGCGAGAAGGGGATCGACATCGCGACGCTCCAGGGCACCGGCCCCGAGGGCCGGATCGTCGCCGGCGACGTCGAGCGCGGCGTCGTTGCGGCTCCGCAGGCGACTCCGGCCGCCGCGGTGGCGGCGCCGTCGGGAGAGGTCGAGGAGATCGAGCTGACGTCGACCCGCAAGACGATCGCGCGCCGCCTCACCGAGGCGTGGCAGGCGCCGGTCTTCCAGCTCACCGTCTCGGTCGACATGACCCGCTCGCTCGAGCTGCGCGAGCGCCTCGTGGGCCGGCTCCAGGAGGGGGAGACGAAGCCGACCGTCAGCGACCTGCTGACGAGGGTCGCCGCGGCCGCGCTCGTGCGCCACCCCGCGGTCAACGCCCACTTCCTGGGCGACAAGATCCTCCGCTTCCCCGCCGCGCACGTCGGGATCGCGGTCGCGGCCCCGAACGGGCTCGTCGTGCCGGTGATCCGCGACGCCGACCGGAAGACGATCCAGGAGATCGCCGCCGACCGCGCCGCGCTCGTCGGGCGGGCGCGCGACGGCAAGCTTCAGCGCGACGACCTCGCGAACGGCACCTTCACGATCTCGAACCTCGGCATGTTCGGGATCGAGCAGTTCGTGGCGGTGCTGAACCCGCCGCAGGCGGCGATCCTCGCGGTCGGAGCGACCGAGCCGAAGCCGGTGGTCCGCGACGGCCAGGTCGAGGTGCGCCCGCTGATGAGCATGACGATCACGTGCGACCACCGGGCGATCGACGGGGCGGACGGCGCCGGGTTCCTCCGCACCGTCAAGGAACTGCTCGAAGAGCCCGCACTCGCGTTGTAGGTTCAGTGGATGGCGACCGTCTGGTACCGGGTGCGCGACCTCGACGCCGGCCGCGCCTTCTACCGCGACGTGCTCGGCTTCGAGGAGGTGTTCGTCGACTTCGACGACGGCTGGTCGCGCCTGCAGCACGGCGGGATGGAGATCGCGCTCGCCGAGGGCGAGCCGGACGAGTCGAGTGGGGTCGCGCATGTCGACGTCGAGGACGTGAAGGCCGAGGCGGAGCGCCTGCGGGCAGCCGGGCTCGACGTCGGTGTCGTCTTCGAGCTGCACGGGCAGATCCGGCTCGTGGACGTCTTCGATCCCGACGGCAACCGCATCCAGCTCGCGCAGTCGCTGCCGTGACGATCGTGCTGCGCAGGGGCGGCGCCCAGGACGTCCGCTTCCTGCGGGACATGCTCCACCACGCCTACTACTGGCGCGAGCGCGTTCCCGGCTCGCTCGTCTCGCGGTACGTGCGCGGCTGGGGGAGGCCGGGCGACACCGCGGTGATCGCGCTCGAGAACGGCTTCCCGGTCGGAGCCGCCTGGTTCCGGATCTTCGGCGGCGGCGAGCCGGGCTACGGCTTCGTCGACGAGCGCACGCCCGAGCTCGCGATCGCCGTCGTCCCCTCCAAGCGCGGTCACGGCGTGGGCGACGAGCTGCTGCAGGAGCTGATCGCGAAGGCCCGGTCGGCCGGCTACGAGCGGCTCAGTCTCAGCGTCGAGCCGGGCAATCCCGCCCGCAAGCTGTACGAGCGCCACGGCTTCGAGGTCGTCGACGAGGGCGCCGAGGCGTGGACGATGGTCGCCCAGCTCGGTTCGGTCTAGCGGCGCCACTCGCGACGGCGGCGGATGCGGTGGTCGTGGCCACCCGGGACGGACGCCGCAAGTGGCTCTTCCAGCCGCAGGCGGTCGCTAGCATCGACCCGACGACCGACCTGAGGAGCTGAGAGAACGATGGAATGTGACGTCGCCGTCCTGGGCGGAGGCCCCGGCGGGTACACCGCAGCGATCCGCGCGGCCCAGCTGGGCGCGAAGGTCGTCTGCGTCGAGCAGGAGCCCGAGCTCGGCGGCACCTGCCTGCGGGTCGGCTGCATCCCGACGAAGGCGTGGGTGCAGACCGCGCACGCGATCCACCAGGCGGGCGAGGTCTTCGCGAAGTTCGGCGTCAACGTCGGCGAGCCGCAGCTCGACTTCGGCCAGGCGGTCGAGTGGAAGAACGGCGTCGTGAAGCAGATGACGGGCGGCATCGCCGGGCTCTTCAAGTCGAACGGCGTCGAGTGGGTGAAGGGCCGCGGCCGCTTCAGCGGGCCGAACACGCTCTCCGTCGAAGGTGGAGAGGACGTCACCTTCAAGAGCGCGGTCGTCGCGACGGGCTCGTTCCCGCTGCGGCCGCCGATCGACGGGCTCGACTCGCCGCGCTGTGTGGACTCGACCGGGCTGCTCGCCCAGACCGAGGTGCCGCGCCGGCTCGTCGTCCTCGGCGGCGGGATCATCGGCTGCGAGTTCGCCTCCATCTTCCAGCGCTTCGGCTCCGAGGTGACGATCGTCGAGATGCTCGACACGCTGATCCCGCAGGAGGACGCGGACGCGGCGAAGGAGCTGGCGAAGGCCTTCGGCAAGCGCCCGATCGCGCTCCAGCTCGGCAAGCAGTGCAACCGCGTCGACGACGACGGCTCGCAGCTGACGGTGCACTTCGGCGAGGGCGAGAGCGTGCAGGCCGACCTGATGCTCGTCTCCGTCGGGCGCGGCCCGCTCGTCGAGGGGCTCGGGCTCGAGGAGATCGGCGTCCAGCTCGACAAGCGGGCGGGGATCGCCACCGACGAGCACCGGCGCACGACCGTGCCGCACATCTACGCGGTCGGCGACTGCGCCGGCTACTGGCAGCTCGCCCACACCGCGTTCCGCGAGGGCGAGGTCGCGGCCGAGAACGCGTGCGGCCACGAGGCGACGATCGGCGACCCGGCGGTGCCGCGGCCGATCTACACCGACCCGGAGATCGCGGGCGTCGGCCTCACCGAGGCGCAGGCGCGCGAGCTGCACGGGGACGACGTCGCGGTCGGCATGTTCCCGTGGGTCGCGAACGCACGCGCGGTGATGCAGGCGGAGACGGTCGGCTGGGTCAAGTCGATCCACGAGACGAAGTACGGTGAGCTGCTCGGCCTGATCATGGTCGGCCCGCACGTGACCGACCTGATCGAGGCCGGAACCGTGGCGCTCGACGCTGAGGCGACGGTCGAGACGGTCGCGGACGGGATGGCGGCGCACCCGACGCTGTCGGAGGCGATCATGGAGGCGGGGCTCGTGGCGCCCGGCCGCCCGATCCACACCCCCAACAACACCAACGCGGCCGCGAAGGCCTAGAGCAGCGTGGCGGCGAGCGGCGAGGCGATTGGCTCGGCGCCGGGCAGCTCGTCGTCGTAGTCGTCGTCGT